>JACQUC010000189.1 GCA_016210495.1 Chloroflexota bacterium | reverse complement strand
CCCCCCCGCAGGTAGCTATCAGGTGTCTGCTTTCGGCCCTCGGCAGGATGGGGCGTTTTCTCCAACGCCCACTTCGTTACGGATACTACTTCCATTTGTACATCACCACGGCGCCGACGCGCAGCCACCATTACAACTCCCGGAGGTGTCACCGTGCCTAAGATCAAGCTGAAAGCGCCATCTACCAACGGACCCGCAGCCGCCGAGGCCGAGGCCAAACCGGTGCCGCTGGCTCCGCTCAACATCAGCGGGGTCGTGGTCAGAAAGAAGGACCTGGTCGAGGCCCTTCGGATCTATGTACCGCTTATCGCCGACATCCGGTCCTTCGAGGACGACGAGCAGTTCTATTTGGTGCTGGATCAGCAGCGAGTGAGGGATCAGTCGGAGGCCGGTGAGTGACATTTGCGCCGGGAGGCTTATGAAGTGAGCGATTACAACGAGGCTGCCGTAGCCGCAGATGTCGCATAGGCCGCAGGGTCGAGTGGAATAAGCTTTGTGAGCATAGGCGTTCACGCGTAGTAGTGCCCGCCAGGGCATCGAAATCAAGATCATCGCCCGGCATAGCGGCGAGAGGGGAGGCACGCGCATGCCACGCACCATCACAATCGACAGCGTCCAGGTAACCCACGTGAGGGTCGACAGGGACCCCGGCGGGCAGCTTCACGTGTACGCCGAGTACCATCTGAAATCGGCGGGCCAGATAGTGCAAACGAAGTTCGAGGAGATCACCGAGCGTCTCAGCAGCCAGCGCAGGTCGTCGGCTCTGCAGGTCTTCGATAGCGTCGTTCAGGACCTTATCGCCCAGCTCGCGTAGCAGCGCGAACCAGGCGACAAGGCGACGACCGGCTGCGCGCCTCATCGGGTTGGGCGATGCTACGGGACATGAATGCGTATCCACTTCTACCCGGCATCCTGGCCTGCGGAAGTTACGTGATAGGAGGGGCTAATGAACGGCACAATAGCCAAAGGACTGTCCCATCGTGAATTCCTGAAGATGTGTGGCCTGGCACTGGTAAGCGCTGGCGCGAGCCAGATGGTAGTACCTCCAAAGCCGGCTCTGGCCGCCGACGGCGACTTCGATAACCTGAGGGTGAGGGGCAACGCCTACCTGTGTACGACCGTTCCAGGGGCGCTCTTGCAGGTCGGGAGTGGCTCGGTAGCGGGGCTGGGGAACATTCAACTGAGAAGTGTCAGCGCGTCGTACATGTCTGTCGTGAACGATACCACGGGGGTGGTGACCTTTGTCGGGAGCGACGTGAACACATACGGAATAATGGGTACTTTCTCGAACCACCCCGTTGGCATCCGAGCCGCGAATGTCGAGCGCCTCAGGATAACGACCCTGGGCAGGGTTGGCATTGGCACGCAGGATCCTGTTCAGATGCTCGAGGTCAGCGGCGCCAGCGAGCCGCTGATGCAGGTGACGCATACGGGAATGACCGGTAACCCGTTTCTGCTCATGGGCATGAATATGGGGAACAACGCAGCGCTTTTCCAGGCAGCGAACGGCAAGGACTTCAAATTCTACAACGGGCAGTATGCCCTTACCATCAGGGGGAGTGACGGTTACGTGGGCATCGGCACGATGACGCCACTCTCGATACTCAGCGTGAATCGGATTGCACCCGCCGGCTCGATACTGCCGATCATCGCCATCACGGGCGCCTTCCAGGACGCGACGGCGGGCAGATCGATCGACTACTACATCAACAACCTGACCTACCCGGCGGCGAGGATCGCCAACGTCACCGGCGGCACCCAGGGCATATTGGCTTTCTACACCAGCCCGAATTTCAACGGCGCGGCCGCCACAGAAATGATGAGGATATTGGGCAATGGCAACGTGGGCATCGGCACGACCAACCCAGGTGGGAAACTGGAAGTGGCTGGCGAGATAAAGGTCAACGGAGCAATCGCCATCAAGAACGATGGGGTTGCCGCCCGGTGCTACTATGACCAGTAAGTAGGGGAGGGATTTGTGAAAAACGTATTGGCCAGGTGTTTGACGCACCGAGACTTCCTCAAGATGTGCGGTCTGGCGCTGGTAGGTGCTGGTGCCAGCCAAGTGGCAGTGCCTCCTAAGTCCGTGCTTGCCGAGACGTTCAACGACCTCACAGTGTATGGCAACTCCAATCTGGCGACAACGAGCGGCAGGGTTGGCATCGGCACGACAGGACCTGGTGCTAGACTTGATGTCAGGGGAACTGTGTCCATGTCTAACGGTGGAGCTTATGCTTGCCCGAATGACAAAATGCAGGCCGGCTCGTTGGCAATAGGAGATATCAACTTGAATTACGGCGGCGGATCGGGCTGGAGTGCGAACACAGCGGGCCTATTGCTTGAAGCTGCCGACAATACAGAAATAGCCGTCCACGATTCGGCGACGAGGCTAGCAAGCCTTAGCTACTACGAAGGAGGACTGAACAGGATCACCATAGGGCGGGATATGGGATGGGGACCCATCGGCACAGTGGCGATCAACGGCAACGTCGGCATAGGCACGAACGCTCCGGGTACCAGAACACAAATCGTGAAACCACATACTGTAGCTGGTGACCCAAACCAGACCGATCAGACATGGTTTGGTGTTTACCGGTTTGATATGACGTTGCTGCTGACAGCGGATAGCGCACGAGCTCAGGATAAGGGTGGTTGTATTGGATTCTCGACTAACGAGGGGTTCGTGCTAGCGGCCATCAAGGGAGCCTCCGTCAACTCGAATCCCAGTGAGTATGGCGGATACTTAGCCTTTTACACTACGGGGTTCAACAGCGGCGGGCCCTACGAGAAGATGCGCATCACCCAGGATGGCAAGGTTGGCATCGGCACGAGCGCGCCCGGCGACAGGTTGCAGGTGGCCGGCAACGTGCGTGTAAATGGCGAGGTGTGGGTCAACAGCGTGCTCGCCATAAACGCGTCTGGCATCGCCGGCCAGTGCTTCTACGCGCAGTAGCGTTGATGTCGAGGGACTAGAGTCGAGCGTCGAGCGTCGAGGGTAGAGCCTTGACGGTAGAAAAGGACAAGATCCAGGGAGAAGGGAGAGGGCGATGCCAAGGACGATTACGATAGACAGCCTCAAGGTGGCAGAGGTACGGCTGAACAAGGACTCCAGCGGGCAGCTTCGCGTCTACGCCGAGTACCAGTTGAAGTCGGGCACGCAGGTGGTGCAGGCGAAGTACGAGGAGATCACCCCCGGCCTCAGTAGCCAGCGCAAGGCCGCGGCCGCCGCGCTCCTGGACGCTATCGTGCAGGACCTCACCGCCGCGCAGGCGTAACGGAACGACCAAGGTGAAAACATCGTAGTTCTCCGCGGCGAGTATACGGATCCCACATTCCATGTATTCCGTGCTTTCCGTGGTGACCTGGCACGTGGAGACGCAACCACGGAAGACACGGAAGGCACGGAAAGTTTGTACGGGAGGTGCGACGATGCCGGGACGCGATAACCCCGTATCGTTGGACGCACGGGGCGAGGTGACCCCAAGTGGAGGGACGGTGGCCTCGAGCCGAGGCGAGCTGACGGTGTCGCTGCCCGCCGGGGCGGTGACGAGCGTCCACACGCTGGTCGTTCGCGACCGAGGCTTTCCAACCCTCACCCGCCAGGGGGGCAGCAAGGTGCGGCCGCTGGTCGCCTTCGACGTCGAGCTCACGGATGCCGCCGGCAGAAAGGCCTCGGGACAGCTCGGTCGCGAGGCGACGATCACCCTCGACTTCGCCGAGATAGACCTGGGGAACATCGTGCCGCAGTCGCTGACGTTCTTCACGCTGGACGAGGCGACGGGCCGCTGGCAGGCGGTGCCGGGCCAGCTCGACTACAACGGCAAGAAGATGGTCGCGCGCACCAGCCACTTCAGCGGCTGGGCGGTGGGAGGGGACACCTCGGCGTCCATCGTGCCCAACGTCGAGGCGGCTCAGACCAGCCTGTTCACCCGGTCCGCCGAGATGGCCATCGAGCTGAAGCTCCCGCCCGGGCTGGCAGGGCTCGTGCCCAGGCTGGTCTTGAAGTACAGCAGCGCCGCGGTCAACCGCAGCGAGGTCAACGACTTCTGGTCATATATGGACGTGCAGGGGAGCTGGGTGGGATTGGGCTGGTCGCTGGACCTGGGGGCGATCACCGCCCGCCACAAGGACACCGGCTACGAGCTGTTCGCGATCTCGCTGGGCGGCATCGTGGACCGGATCTTAAGGAAGAACACCCAACCTCTGACCGAGGACTGGTACTCGCAGCGGGAGAGCTTCGCCAAGATCGAGCATATCGTCGGCGACGCGGAACACTGGTGGGTCACCACCAAGGATGGGACGAAGTACCGCTTCGGCTACATCGCGGGAGAGGGCGGCGACGCCATGGGTGACCCCACGAACACCGGCAGCCGGCAGGAAAGCGGGTATATCTTCGACAATGGCCCGCGCACCTACAACTACAGGTGGCTGCTGGATCGCATCGAAGATACCAACGGGAACGTCGTCACGATCGAATACGAGGGAACGCGGGCGTCGATATCGGCAGGTGGCGCAACTACTGACATGAGCATAGAGAGCTAAACATGGTAACCAGCGTGTCGGATACAGCCACGAATCACTTCCCGCTTGTGGCGGAGCCGCGCCGTGGCAAGCCGCAACTCGCGACGCAAGGTCGGGATG
>JACQUC010000194.1 GCA_016210495.1 Chloroflexota bacterium | reverse complement strand
GTCGTGGGGTTGAACTGGTCTTGTCTGTGTCATGACTCTTGGTGCAGCACATTCCAGACCACCTTTAGATATCTATGCTCATGTCAGTAAATACTACGACCGCTCGGTCTATCCGCAAGAGATGCGCTGGAACGACAGGGCTGGGCAGGCGCGGTGGAAGGTCAAGTTCAACAAGGCGGAGGGCCGCCAGGACCCGCCCGGCAACGGGGCGGCCTCCTACGAGACGGCGCTGCTGAACAGCGTCGAGATGTATGCCAACACCTCGGTGCCCTACGACGCGAACGTCTGGCAACTGATCCGCAGCTACACGCTGACCCAGAGCTGGGGCACGTACCTGTGTGATTCGCGGACCGGGGTGACGCGCCCGCACGTGCGGCTGGACTCGGTCGTGGAGCATGGCAGCGAGGGGCCGCCGCTGCCGGCGTGGCAGTTTACGTACACCACGAAGCCGCTGCGGCTGTGGCAGACCTCGTATATGCACGAGATGCCGTACCTGGCGGAGGTGCGCAACGGCTACGGCGGGAAGGTCGTCTTCGAGTACGAGACCGACGACAACCTGATCCCCGGCTGGGGCGAGGCTTACAACGGGGACAGGAAGTTCTGGCACGTGGTGAAGACCAGGAAGGTGTACGACGGGCGGACGGATCCCGGCAGCGTCGAGCTGTACAAGCAGGAGAACTACGGCGGGACGGGCTGGCGGTTCTCGACCTACGAGATGCCCAGCCCCGACTTCCGGGGGTACAACATCATCACGGTGACCGATGGGCTCAACCCCAGCTACAAGCGGGAGCACCGGTTCTTTCAGGGGGACGACTGGGTGCCGGGAGGGGTGAACCGGCAGCGCGCCGACGGCAGCAGCGTGGCGGATTCCGAGGGGCTGGTGGGGCTGGAGTACGAGGTGAGGTGGCTGGAGGATACGACCGAGCTAAAGAGGAAATGGACCGACTACCACAGGGTCGTGTGGGCGGGTGCCCCCGTCAGCCCGCCGGGCTACGATCCCGACGACAACATCTACTTCAGCGCGCCCGAGAACATGCGAGAGTACCAGGGGAGCCAGTCATCGAAGAAGCTGTACACCTACGAGGACACCTACGGCAACTGGGTTGATCTGAAGGAGTACCTGAGCGCGGGCGACGCCAACTGGTACCGGCGCAGATGGCAGAGCTTCGTGGCCAACACGGCGGCGTGGATGGCGGACAGGCCGGCCGCAGTAGCCATGCACGCCTGGGACGGGACGACAGAGGGGGTGATGCGGTCGACGACGCACTATTACTACGACGGCAACCCCTATCTGCCGCCGAGCAATCCCGGGCCAGGGTCGCCCGGCTACGCGCCGGTTCCGCCCGGCAACCTGCGGGCGGTGCGGCGCTGGGAAGTGGAGGGCGCGAGCAGCAGGTTCTTCGATACGTTCTACAGCTACGACGATTATGGCAACAGGATCGAAGAGAAGGTGGCGCGCGGCTGGGGCACGGACACGTTGTGGGGCACGAGCACCGTGTCCATCCTGACCACCTACGACGAGGTTTTCAACGCTTTCCCCAAGTACGTCGACAATGCGCTGGCGCAGAGAACGACCTACGTCTTCGACGCGAAGTGGGGCAAGCCGACGAGCATCACCGATCCCAACGGAGGGGTGAGCGGGTACGCCTACGACGTGTTTGGCAGGACGCGGGCGGTGGCGAAGCCGCCGGACAGCGCGGCCTACAACTCGTCGACGGGCAGGTACGACAGGGCGACGCAGGAGTTTATCTACTGGGACGGGAATCCGCTGGAGATAGAGACCCACTCGCGCAAGGTGGCCAGCGGCGGGCCCAGCACGGAATACCATGTTGTCAGGAGCTTCCACGACGGGCTGGGACGCGAGATCCAGCGCTACGGGGAGGCCGTCTCCGGCCACATCTGTGTGAACACCTACTACAACAATCGTGGCTTGAAGCGCCGGGCGTCGGAGCCGCATTTCATCGCCGCTGGCGGCGGGTTCAGGCTGAGCGACTGGAATGCGTGGTTCACGCGGGTCGCCGGCTACCAGGGGATGGATCACACCTACGATGCCCTGGGGCGCCCGCGCGTCACCACGCTGCCGGACGGGCAGACGACGGAGGTGCGGTACGATCCCACCAACCTGGCGTGGGCGACGGTGGACCAGAACGACCACGCCAGGCGGTACGAGCCGGATTCGCTAGGGCGGCTGCTAGTGGTGCGGGAGTACACGGGAACGGATCCCTCGTTCGTCGAGTACGCGGCGACCAGCTACGGTTACGACGTGCTGGACAACCTGGTGTCGGTGAGGGATGCGCTGAACAACCAGACGACGATCCTCTTCGACGAGCTGGGGCGGAAGAAGCAGATGACGGACCCGGACATGGGCACGTGGAGCTACGTCTACGACGCGCCGGGCAGCATAATCCAGCAGACCGACGCCAAGGGGCAGGTGATCGGCTTCGTGTACGACGTGTTGCACCGCCCGACGCGGAAGCAGTACGCGCTGGGCTGGGTAGACGATCCCGTGACGACCAGCCAGTCGCCGGGGGTGTACGACCTGATGGAGCTGCGCGGGGCGGTGGACGCCGACCGGCTGGCAGCAGGGGTGGCTGTCCCTTACCCCTTCAACTGGAGCGATGCGGCCATAGTGGCGGGGACAGGGGTGAAGGTGCGGGCGGTGCACCTGACGGAGATGCGGGAGCAGGCCATCCAGGGACTGTGGGATGCAGCGTCAATGGGGAACGTACCGCCCTTCAGCGCGGGAGCCATCGCGGCGGGCACCCGTGTGATCAGCCTGCGGGACCCGGGCGACCTGCGGGCCTGGCTCACCTCGTTCGAGAACAGCGGGTGGGCCGGCCAGAACGGCCGCAAGGCGAGGGCAGTGTATCGCTACGATAACTACTCGGATGACATCAACCGAGGCTATCCCATCGGCCGGCGGACCGAGATGTGGGACGTATCGGGCCGAGTGCGCTGGACATACGACATCAGGGGTCGTATCATAACCGAGGAGCGCTGGATCGACGGGCAATACTACAAGACCGAGTGGCTGTACGACGCGATGGATCGGGTAGTGACGATGACCTATCCCGATACGGAGGTCGTCACCTACACCTACAACGCCCAATTGCTGTTGGCAGGTGTCTCGGGGTCGTTGGTAGGCAGCGTTGCCGCCGACCTGGTATACAACGCGCTCAGCCAGCCGACGCAGGTCAGGTTGTCCAACGCCGTGGCGGATATGTTCCTGCGATACCGCTACTACGTGCTGGACTTCGGTTCGTTTCCGTACGGTGCGCTGTGGGACATCCGGCTGGAAAAGGGAACCGAGCTGCTGAGGCTGCAGCACGGCTACGACCCGGGCGGGAATGTGACGCGGATCATCGACAGTATTGGAACGGACTTCAGCTACGAGTACGATCACCTGGACCGGCTGCTGAAGAGAAAGATCACGGGTGGGGCGGATCAAGAGACGCTCGCGTATGATCAGGTCGGGAACATTATGAACAAGAACGGCCTGAGCTATGCCTATGGGACCAAGGCGCACGCGGTGACGAACGATGGCGCTCAGACGTACGATTACGATGCCAACGGGAACATGATCCGTAGAGGCACCGGCCAGTATCTGAAGTACGATGCGGAGAACCGGGTGGTCAAGGTATCGAGCGATTCCGGGGGCGGCCAGTACGTCGCGCGGTTTTCATACGATGGGGATGGCAAGCGGGTGAAGCGGGTAGACAACTATGGGACGGTACATTACGTGGGGCCGCATTACGAGCGGAACGTGGGGACAGGGCGGGTTGTTGTGGACGACGTGACCAAGTATTGCTATGGGGCCAAGGGGATGAGCCGGCTGATCGCGCTCTGGCGGGGAGGCGCACTGTACTATGTCTGTCCCGATCACCTGGGCAGTACGCTGAGGACGGTAGGCGTGCAAGGGAATCTGTTGGACGATATTCGGTATCACGCTTACGGGGCGACGCGCCTTGGCGGGACGAACACGCCGACGGATAAGCGGTTCACGGGGCAGACGCTGGATATGGCGACGGGGTTGTACTGGTATGCGTCTAGGCCGTACGATCCAGTCCTGGGGCGGTTTACGCAGGCGGATACGGTGGTGCCAGCCTACCAGCGCCCCAACAGCTCGCGGGCGATGACCAGGCGCTGGATCTCGTTGGTGCCTTCGACGATCTTGAAGATCTTGGCGTCTCTCATCATACGCTCGACCGGATGATTGCGAAGGTTCCCGTGGCCGCAAAGTATCTGCGCTGCGTTGGCGATCACCCTGATCGCCATTTCGGTGGCGATCAGCTTGGAAGAAGCGGAGAAGATCGCCTTGTCGGGAGCGCCCGCGTCGACTTTGGCCGAAGCCACGTAGACCAGCCACCGCGCGGCCTGCACCTCTGCCTCCATGTCGGCCAGCAGGAATTGTATGTCTTGCCTGGCTCCTGATAGTCTGCCCGACTTCATCTCGCCGGCGGTGAAGGCCACGGCGGCGTCCAGCGCGCCCTGTGCTACGCCGACGGCTTGCGCGCCCGTCGTCGGTCGTGTCCGCTCCAGCGTCTGCATGGCGATCTTGAAGCCCCCGCCTTCCCTGCCAATGCGGTTCGCGAGGGGCAAGCGGACGTTGTCGAGGATGAGCTCGGCCGTGCCGGATGCTCTGATGCCCATCTTCTGCTCGATCTTGCCCACCGAGAACCCCGGCGTAGGCCGCTCGACGACGAATGCCGTCACGTCCTCCTTGTCGGTCTCCCGATTCGTCGTCTTGGCAAAAACACAGTACACCTGGGCCACGTCACCGCCGGTGCAAAAGCACTTGATCCCGTTCAGAACGTATTCGTTCCCCTCCCGCGTGGCCCTCGTCTCGATGCCCGCTGCATCAGACCCGGCGTTCGGCTCGGTCAGAGAGAACGAGACGTAGCTCCTTCCCGCGGCAATATCCGAGAAGTATCTGTCCTTCTGCTCTTGGCTGCCCGCTACGAGCAACGGCGTCGAGCCGAGGTACTGCGCGCCCAAGACCATCGACGTGGTGGCGCAGACGCGGGCAACCTCTTCCATCACGATCGACATCGTCAGCAGTGAGGCATCGAGTCCTCCGTATTCCTGAGGCAACGGGACGCCGAAGAGCTCGTGCTCGGCAAGCAGATCGCGCAGTGCCTGGGGATAGGTTTGTGTTTCGTCGATCTCCTCCGCCAATGGGGCGAACTCTTTTTCCATCAGCTCCCGCACCCTCAGGCGGATGGCTTTCTGCTCCTCGCTCAGCTCAAGATCCATCGGAAACTCCCCTAGTGGAAATGGTGTGTTTCGACTTCCGGAACGCTAGTATAACATAAACTTGCGTTGGCCGTCGGTGCTCTTCAAAACTGGTCGGGTACGCTAGATTGCAGAAATGCGTGAGCCCCACCCCACCCCGGGGCGGACAGCGGACGTCCGCCCCTACGTTCCTGCGACAGTTCGTACAGTACCCCAAAACTAGTCCTGACTGAACATGTCTGATATAATGGGTTCGATGTGATCGAGGCTGGCCGATGTGCCACGTAGCCTATGACTCAGTACAAGGTGTCCGGAAGGTTCACAAGGCGCCACCGGGGGAGGTTGGATGAAGGAGATCTTTGAACAGATTGCGACACTGCTTGCCGCAGGAGAAGATATAGCTGTAGCTACCGTGATCCGCACGCGAGGCTCGACGCCGCGAGAGACGGGGGCGAAGATGGTTGTTCGAGCGACCGGTGCCATCATCGGCACCGTCGGCGGTGGCTGTGGGGAGGCCGAGGTCTGGCGCACGGCGGTCGAGGTCATTCATTCAGGGAAGCCCCGCGTCGTCGAAGTGAACCTGACCCAGGAGATCAGCCTGCACTCCGACGGAGTGTGCGGCGGCATTATGGACGTGTTCGTCGAGCCCTGGCGACCAGCCAAGATCGAAGCTGAACGCGGAGTCGCGACCGCGGCCCACACGCCGTCTCCACTCGAAGCGGCACAAGCTATCGTGGACGCTGGCAACGCCCGAAGACCGGCGGTGCTTGCCACCATCGTCGCCTCTAAGGGTGGCCTTGGGGACGGCAACAGGATGGTCGTCTTCGGCGATGGCGCAAGACTCGGCAGCCTGGGTTCGGTCGCGCTGGACGACTTTGTCGTCGACAACGCCTTGAAGACGATCAGAACCGGAGAACCAGGAGTCGTCAAACCTCCGGCGCTGGGCGCTGAACAACCCGGCGAGGAGCTTCGCGATCTCGAGGTCTTCGTCGAGCCCTTCAAGCCGCTTCCCACACTGCTCATCGCCGGGGCCGGCCACATCGCCCTCCCTCTGGCGCAAATGGGAAAACTGCTGGATTTCGACGTGGTGGTCGTCGACGACCGCGCATCATTTGCCAACAAGGATCGTTTTCCAACGGCCGACGAAGTGATCGTGTCCGACTTCGAATCTGCGATGGGGAGCTTCCCCATCACGGCCGATACCTACGTAGTGCTCATAACGAGAGGCCATCAGCACGACGTGGTCTGTTTGAGACGGGTTGTCGATTCCCCGGCCGCCTACATCGGGATGATCGGCAGCCGCAGGCGCGTGTGGGCCGTCTTCAAGCTCCTTCACGAGGAGGGCATGCCCCTGGAGAAGCTGGGTAGAGTGTACTCCCCGATAGGGGTGGATCTTGCTGCCGAGACGCCAGCCGAGATCGCCCTGAGCATCGTCGCCGAGGTTGTCAGGGTGATGCGGGGCGGGAAAGCTCCTTCTCTTTCCGATGCTACCCGCGACAAGTACCTTCGGTTGCTGGCGCAGGGCGCCGACCTCGACTGAGTAATGGTCACTCAGAGCAGAAGCGAAGGGTGTCATTGTGAGTCCTTCGGAGAAGGAC
>JACQUC010000193.1 GCA_016210495.1 Chloroflexota bacterium | reverse complement strand
CCCTCCGGGTACTGCGTTGGATTCGCGACCACCGCGTGCCCTCCGCAAGACCCAAGCGTCCTGATGCCCGCGAAGGCGTTCAGCGCCCGAACCAGGGCCACCATGTTCGCGTCCATTTCGGCCGCGTGAAGTCTGCGGCGCTCCTCGCGGGTTATCTGCTCCGCCATTGTTTCCCCCGGTCAGGTTGATTACTTCCGCCCCCTGATGGTGATCGATGTCGACGTCGAAGTTGCCCCTTGTAAACTGGACGGAATCGTAATCGCCACCAACTCCATCAAGCGATTGGCGAGTGGTGTGGCTATTTGCTGCGGCACCTGCCCGATCTGCAGCGAGTCTACCACTATGCTGCGCCGACTGGCCGCGAGGTCCAGATGCCCGGTGACCACAGCCTGCACGTCGCGACCTGCGATCTGAGCCCGCATTGCGGCCTGTCCCGCCCCGTTCCCCGGACACAGGTGAACCTGCACGTCCCCGGCTGAAAAGCCGTTGTCGGCCAGGTACCGCACGGCGCGCGACGTCACCTCTTCCTCCGTAAGCGTGACCGTCGCCTCCCCCCCTCGATTGAGCGCCGCATCGAAAGCGCTCCACTTGCTGTTGAAGGCGTCTTCCGCCGTCTTGCTAACGGATATCGCGCCGTCAGCACAACTGGGTCTTGGCGTCTCCATAGAAGCCAATAAGACAAGCGCTACCCCTGCCACAACCATGGCGCCGACGATTCCCAAGAAGAACCCCTTCATCCCTCGAATCTCCTCTCCACGTTAACCCGCCCGAATTCCATCGAGCCTGCTTCTGGTGCAAGATATTGACTCCGTAGCGGTGTCCCGACACGTGATCCCGCAGTGCCGGAGACGTCCCTGTCCGCCAGTAGGGGTGGTCGTCCCAACTGCTTCGTACCGAGAATGACCCCATCATTATACATCGTTCTATGCTGCAAAGAGTGTAATAGTCTCGAGCCACACTGCCTTACCGTAACTCGCACTATCGCAACTGACATTTTCATTACGTTCGCCGACCTGTCCGTTTGTACATTCTACCACAGTGCCAATCGCCAACGCCAAGAAAGCGATCCAGCTATATATCGAGAGCCTGATCGCCGATGGTGAGGCGGTGCCGGAGGAAAAGGATCATCCTCAGGCGCTTACAATCAGCGTGGCAGCCTGAGACCTTTTCATCATCTCTTTATGCCCTCGGCAATTTGGTGCCAGTACTTGTAACCGCCGATCAGCACCCCAAGTACGACCGGTAGGATGATCAGCGCCGGCGGCTCGCCCAGCCACCAGCTAAGAGCCATAAGAGGAACCAGGAGAATTAGCCCGGTCTCGCCTTGACCAATCCTGCGTCCCACCGTTGCACCCAGCAGCGCATATGGAACGACCAGGATGAGCGCTTCCCGTGGCAACGCCGCAAAGAGGACGCCGATTGTAGTAGCAAGCCCAGCGCCCCCTCGAAATCGAAGAAAGATGGACCAGTTGTGCCCGCTCACCGCTGCGAGCGCGACAAAGATCAGGGCGATGTCGGGCACCTGCAGCGCCTGGGCCAGCAGCATTGGCATCGCTCCCTTCGCCATATCGCCAATAGCCGTGGCAATCCCGGCCCCCATCCCGATTTCCCGGGACACATTCGACGCGCCGGTAGCGTGGTCACCCAATTCGCGTATGTCTACCCCTTTCACCAGGCGAGCCACGAGGTAGCCGCTGGGAATGGAGCCGAGTATGTAGGCGATGAACACCGCCAATACGGAGGAAATAACCATCCAATTACCACAATACTACTTCCCCCTTCCAATCCTTGTCAACGGAGCAAGAATGATGTACGCTTGGTACAGTAATGTATGTGGGGTGAGAGCCGATGAGACGTATGCGCAGGACGCAAGTCTACCTCGATCCCGAGCTTAGCTCGGCGCTAGATCGACTTGCCCGGGAGAGACGCACCTCCAGGGCGAACCTCCTTCGACTCGCTGCACGCCGGTTCCTCCAAGAGGAGCAGGCTGGCCAGGAGGATCCCATTCTCGGACTGATCGGCCTAGGGAACGCTGGGCCTGGGCGTGTTTCAGAGGAGCACGATAAGGTTCTGGCCGATCACAGCCGGAGCGGTCGGCCGCAGTGAGCCAGGCCGTTTTCGTCGATACCTCCGCCTGGTATGCATTGGCAGACGCGGGCGATACGTACCATGCCCCAGCAGCACGGTTGATGCGGCGTCTCCTGGACACCCCGCGAACGCTAGTTGTCAGCAATCACGTCGTCGGCGAGACCTACACCTTGCTTCGTGTGCGCCTTGGTCCTACGGTTGCAACCGAGTTCCTGCAGCGGTTGAGAGGCAGTGCGCGCACTCGTCGAGTGTTCGTTCCGGAACCGTGGGAACTGGAAGCAGAGGATTTACTCGCCAAGTATGCTGATCAGGACTTGAGTTACGTCGACGCTACAACCTTCGTGGTTATGCACCACCTCGCGATCAAAGAGGCGCTTGCGTTCGATCACCACTTCGTGGTGCTTGGCTTCGTCCTCATCGCAGACTTCTCTTAAGAGATCCAGGGATTGTATAAATAGCTTTTTGGAGTGCGCCCCGTCTTGCGGGGCGCTTTCGGGGCCGCGGCATTACCTCGCCGCCCATTCGGGGCGCCGCTGTTCTTGGCGAAACCGAAGGCCCACGCGCGGTTCCGAAAGCGGCGGTCCGCCATAGGCGGACCGCACTCCAAAGTTATGCCGCTCTTGCTTGTCGCCTCCCACGGCACTATAATGCTCCTCACAGCCATTTCGCACCACTGGAGGGAAGCTATGTCGCAAGACCTCGCCAAGCAAGATATCTACACCGCCCTGGGCTTGATGTGGACCGACCGCAACTGGGGATGGCTGGATCATCTGCCCGGCAGCGGCGCCCTCCAGCAGATGCTCAGGGAGACGTTCACCGAGGAGGAAGCCCTCGCCCTGACCGCCATCCCCGTGACCGAGATTCCGCTCGACCTTGTGACGCTGGACGAGATTGCGGCCAACAGCAGCCTCCCTCAGGAGAAACTGGAGACCGTTCTGGACGGCATCGTGGCCCGCGGGCATCTGTATTCCCGGCTCACCCCGGCAGGCAAGAAAGCTTACACCGTTCCCAGATTGGGCTATGGCTATCCTCAGATCTACTTCTGGAAGGGCGATGCCGGCCCTCTCGCCAGGAAGATCGCGGACTTGCAGCGGGATCCCGACGTCTCCCAGGCCGCAATGGACCTGTACGCCGGCACCGCAACCAAACCTTACAGATACGTCCCCACGACGGAGGCTATCGATCCTCAGTGGCAGAACGTCTATCCCTCCGAAACGATCGAAAAGGTGATTCTCAAGGCCAGCAGGCTCGCCGTGGCCCACTGCCCCTGCCGCGTCAGGTACAAGATGGTCAAAGGTGAGGGCTGCGGGCATTCCACCGAAGTATGCCTCAAGCTGAACGACCTGGCGGAGCTGGTCGTCAACGCCGGCTTGGCCCGCGAGATAAGTCACGACGAAGCCCTGGCGATCATCAAGAAGGCCGACGACGAGGGCCTGGTGCACTTCACCGACAACACGGCCGAAGGCATCAACCACATCTGCAACTGCTGCGGCGATGCCTGTTGGAACGTCCGGCCGATTCGCCGGCGGCAGATACCGCGCGACGTGATCATGGCCACCTATTTCCTTCGCGAGACCGACGAGGACGAGTGCATCGCCTGTGAGAACTGCGTGGAAATCTGTCCGGTCGCCGCCGTGAAAATAGTGGACGATGTCGCCAGGGTTGACCCAAACTGGTGCATCGGCTGTGGCGTTTGCGTCCCCCGGTGCAGCAACGGCGCCATCAAGCTAGTCGAGAAAACGACCAGACCGAACCAGACTCTCGACTTCGTCGACCTGTACACCAGGCTGAACGTCGAGCGGGCGGCTAAGCTGGAGACTGCAAGACCAGGCTAGCTGGAATTCTGCTTATGGTTTTCCCGGCTGCTGGCGACTGTACCTCCACTCTGATGGCTATCCTCTTCATAGCGGTCTATCGGCAGGGGGCCGGCGGCGGTCCTGGTGACGATGGAGGATTCCGAAAGTGTCGGGAGCATCTCTCTCAGTGCACTTGCTTGGCCCGGTGACGGTCCGTCGAGGAGAGTCCATCCTCGAGGTCGGCGTTTGGAAAAGGAAGAAGGCGAAGGCTTTGCTCGCCCTGCTCGCGCTACAGCGAGGACGCGCGATTCACAGAGACGTACTCATAAGCAAGCTGTGGCCCGACGCGGACTCGAAGACGGCCCTCAACCACTTCAACGACGTCGTTTTCGCCCTGCGGGAGGTGCTTGAGCCCAAGCGGGAAGCGAGCGGCCCCTGTCAGTATGTGCACTACGTCGATGGCCGCTGCCACCTCTCGTTGGGCCCAGCAGGATGGTTGGACGTGGATCTGTTCGAGAATAGAATGCGGGCTGCCTCGACGAGCCACGTCGACGACAGGATATTCTACCTTGAAAGAGCCGTCGAGCTCTATAGCGGCCCACTGGCCAGCGATCTGCCCAAGGAGGAGTGGTGCAGGGCCGAGCGTGGACGGCTGCACGAGATGTATGTCGCCGGCCTGACGCGCCTTGCCGCCGAGCACGAGGGGAAAGCGGCTCTCGACGCGGCGGCGCAATGCTGGAGGCGCATTCTCGCAACAGACTGCCGTCTCGAAGAGGCACATCGAGCGCTTATCAGCTTGAACACGAAAATGGGGCGGTGGACCGAAGCGGCCGAGCAGTACCAGGAATGCACCAGAATTCTCCGTGAGTCGCTCGCGATGTCGCCAGATGTGGCCACCACATCGGTCTATCGCAGAGCAGTGCGGTGGACATCCTCAAAAGAGGATGATGCCAGAACGTCTAACGAATAGACGGGAGGCAAGTGCGATAGCGCGTCTCAAGTCGAGCTTCGAATGGACGTAGGATCGTTCTCAGCCGATGTCGCAAGGGCATTACCAGGGGGAGTTTCCTTCCAGTGATTGTTGGCAGGCTCTCCCATCAGTATCCGGCCAAGTTTTTTCGTGAGCGCCATCAACACTTCCCGCTCATTTTCATCCAGGCGAGACATCACCTCCTGTTCCATCAGGTCCACGTCGTCGAGGAATCGCCGCATATAGGCCATTCCGGCCGAGGTTACCCTGATTTGAATGTACCTTCGATCCTCGCCGACGCGGAGTTGTCTCTCGGCAAACCCCTGTGCTTCCAGGTTATCGATAAGCCTGGTCATACTATGCTTGGACCGTAGCATAAGCTGAGCGACTTTGCTGGGAGTCAGGCTGCCTCCCCGAACGATCAGGAACGATAGCAGGTTTACCTCCAGGAAGCTGTACTTGTCCCTCAGCCTCGCTTCCACATACCTGCCCACCATATCGGCGAAGACCACCAGTCGGGGAAACTGCCGCCTTTTTATCTCGGCGGTGAGGCTAACGATTTCCTCGCTGTTGGGCAACTCCACGCTCACTCCAGGCATCCCTCCGTCTCCATAGGCAGTCCTGCGCCAGACCCACAGCGGAACACTGGCCTGACGCTAATATAGCACGACGCACAGATAATTGCAATGAGCATACAGTATATCTAGGATACAGTAGTGAAGCTTGCTGATATGTCTTAGCTACTATGATTGCTTAGCTTCGTATCTACCTATGATGATTAATGTTATATACCATCTAAGGTATTGACTTTCCGCTTGTCGCGTGGTAGTATGGCCCGCGTGGAGGTTGTGGCGAAGGGAGTCGTGAGCGATGAAGATCGTTCGATTCGAGCGAAGCGGAGTCGAAGCGTACGGCGTGCTAGAGGGAGATACCATACGCGCCGTTCGCGGCAGCGTATGCGAAGATTTCGCACTTGGGGAACAGATGTGTCGGCTGGGCGAGGCAAGGTTGCTGGCTCCGGTTCAACCGAGGATTATCGTGTGCGTGGCGGCGAACTATTACTGCCTTCAGCAAGAGCTTGGCCGGGAAATACCAAGAGAGCCGGAGGTCTTCCTCAAGCCTGCATCTGCGGTGATAGGTCACCTTGACCACGTAGTGTACCCCGAGGTGTCCAACTCGGTAAGCTGCGGCGGTGAGCTCGCCGTGGTGATTCGCCGCGAGGCCCGAAGGGTGCCCGAGGATGGGGCATTGGAATTCGTCCTGGGGTACACCTGCGGACTCGACGTCACCGCGCAGGACCTGCTGAAGGAAAGGTTTCAGACCCGAGCGAAATCGTTCTACACCTTTTGCTCGCTGGGCCCCTGGGTCGAGACCTCGGTTGCCGGAGATGACCTGCTGCTGAGGTCCAGGGTAAACGGCAACCTGGTGTTGGATCACCGCACCGGTGGAATGATATTTGGCGTGGGACAGGCCGTGAGCTACATCTCCCAGTTCATGGCCTTGCAGCCTCTAGACGTCGTGCTGATGGGTACGCCGAAACCAGAAACCGAGGTGGACGAAGGGGACGCGATCGAGGTCGAGATAGAAGGGATTGGCACGCTCCGGAACGCGGTAACTAGAACACGGCAATGAACATGTTCGGATGATTTCAAGGAGGTAAGCAAAGCGTGACCATTCAACTGTCTGACCTCATACCGGGCGCGATGAACTGCATGCAGAACGTGGCCCGCGTCAAGCCCGGCGAGGAGGTGCTGATCGTAACCGACACTACCGCGGACCGTGACGTCACCGAGGCTTACAAGATCGCCGCCGAGATAGCCGGAGGCCGCGTCAGCGTGCTCGCCGTGAAATCGGCTGGGGCTGGCGCCAGCTCCGACGAGATCACCCGCAACGCCCTCTACGGCCTGTGGCCAAACGTGGCCTTCCACGCTCTGTCAGGCGCAGACCTTTGTGTGAACGTAACCGCCTTTACCGACATCCACGGCATGTTCGGCACCGGGGCGTCCTACTACGGGCTGAAATCCACGATGGACGTCTGGGAAAGGTACAAAACGCGGATGCTCAGCGTGGTCATCACGAACAAGGAGGGGCTGGCCAGTGATTGGGCCACCTACCCCGAGCGGCTTTTGCGCTACCTGGGCCACAAGGCGCACGAGCATTTGTTGAAGGCAGCTGGGCCGGACACAGCCAGGGCGTTGGTGCGTGCGACCGATCCCCAGGGGACGGACATCTCCCTGGAGGGCTTTACAATGGTCACCAAGTCCGGTCTGGATTCGCAAGAGGCAAGGCCCTTCTACGCGTTCGGGACGGAGGTGGTGGGAATGAAGCCCCTGCCGACCGCCGAAGGCGTCATCGTGTCCACCTCCATCCATACCGGCTGGGTGCCCGAGATGAAGATGACTGTCAAAGGTGGGCGCGCAATTCGAATTGAGGGAGGTGGCGAGGTGGGTGTCCTTTGGACAAAGGACTTCGAAAAAGGCAGGGCGGCAGTCTCCGAAGGACGCATCGCCATCTTCGGCGATCATCCCGGCCCCGGCGTCAACTGGTTCGAGGAGCTCATGTTCGGGGTTCACCCGAAGGCATTTCGCATCGGCCACAAGTACAGATGGGAGGGCTCGGATGCGTTCGGGGCCTGGAACGGGGGAACCAGGCGGTCGGGGACGCTCCATTTTGGGTTCGGCGGCGGTAAGGACGAATGGTACCGGCACAGGGACCTGGAGGTCTTCTTCCCCACCCTGACCATCAATGGTGAAACGATCATCGAAAACGGTCGACTCAAGATCCTGGACGACCCGGAGGTGCGCGAAGAGGCCGCCAAATACGGCGACCCGGATTACCTACTGACCGAGAAGTGGATCCCGGAGATGCCGCCAAGGGATTAATGATGGAGAAGCTGTCAACCTGTCGCACTCAAAAGAGCGAGACCGATATTGTAGTTATCGGTGCAGGGGGGGCGGGCTTGTCTGCTGCCATCACAGCAAGAGAACATGGCGCTAGGGTCAAGGTGTTGGAGAAGCGAGCGGCGCCGGGCGGCAATTCGGCCATCGCGGGAGGGCTGTTTGCTGCGGAGAGCCCAGTACAGAAGCGATTCTTGATCGACGCACGGAGGGACGACCTTTTCAAGATGGCGATGGACTTTGCCCATTGGGACATCAATGCCGGAGTCGTCCGCGCCTTCATAGACAAATCTGGAGATACAATTCGGTGGCTGGAGGAGAAGGGCCTCGTCTTCCGAGTGGTGCCGTTCTATCCCAATCAGAATCCGCTGGTGTATCACCGTGTGCAACAGGGCCAGAGTGGTCCTGTTTTGCTGAAGTTGCTGCTAAAGCGTTGCGCTGACCTGGGTGTGGAACTGCTGTGCCGCACAAGGGCGACCGGGATAACGAGGGACGTAACGGGAAGGGTCACGGGGGTGACGGCATCGAGTGACAGCGAGGAGTTCAGCATCGCGGCTCGGGGCGTGATTATCGCGACGGGGGGATACGCTGGCAACAAGGAGCTTCTACGAAAACATTGCTCCTATTGGACCGACGACATGTGGTGCATGGGAATGCCCCATACGGGAGACGGGCTGCTGATGGCGCAGGAAATAGGGGCGCAGGCTGAGGGAGTGGGAACCCTGATGCTGGAGGGGCCAGTTTTCCAGAGCGCCTCGAACGCCTTGGGAGCGTGGCAGAGGGCCCTTTTCCACGTTGCCCAGGAACCTCTCACTTTATGGGTGAACACCAAAGGTGAGCGCTTCATGGACGAATCGGCTATCTTCCATCACTTCGAGAGCGTCAATGGGGTAATTCGTCAACCTGGCAAGATCTCATTTTGCCTATTGGATGAGAAAGTAATGCAAGAAGCACTCGTCAACGGGCTGCTGAGAGAACGCAATCGCACCGGTAACCAAATTGAGGATATGGCCATCGGTCCGAAGGAGGATGGTCTTCCGCTAGATAGCCCGGTTCAGAAGGAGTTGGAGCTGCAAGCCAGCCAAGGACGTGTGAAGGTAAGCGAGTCTTGGGACGAGATAGCCGGATGGGTGGGAGCAGACCCCGAAGTTCTCAAAGCCACAATAGACGAGTACAACTCCTTCTGCGACCAGGGCTGGGATCGTATTTTTGCCAAGGATCGAACGTATCTCCGGGCTCTGCGCACACCACCCTATTACGCAATGAAATGCGGCGTGGGGTTCCTGGCGAGCTTGGGGGGAATCAAGGTCAACCATCGCATGGAGGCATTGGACCACGAGGACAATCCCATTCCTGGGCTCTATGCCATTGGCCAAGACGCCGGCGGGTGGGAACCGCGCACCTACAACGCGCGCCTGACTGGAACTGCGCTCGGCTTCGCAATTAACTCAGGGCGCATCGCGGGCGAATGCGCGGCGAGGTTTCGGTAGCTGAAAGAAGGAGGTAACACAATGCTAGCTTTGGTTCGTGTATGGTCGATGGCAGTTGCCTTACTGCTAATGGGTGCGTTGCTTGTGGCTGCCTGCGGCACCCAACCAGCTCCCACATCTGCTCCCTCGAAGGTGGAAGAAGTAGCCCCCGCGAAGGCGGCATCGGACAAACCTGCGACGGCACCGCCGGCGCCCAAGGCCGCGGCCCCTCAAGTAGGCGGTACACTCGTGTGGGCGGTACCTGCGATAGCGGCCTCCCTGGATCCGCAAAGCCAGGGCGGGGTGGAAAACGCATTTCCGCTGAATTACCTGGGATCGGGCCTCGTGACCAGAGACCCGCAAACCGGCGCGGTCATCCCATCCTTGGCGGAGAGCTGGAAAGCATCGGAGGACGGGCTGACCTACGAGTTCAAGCTCAAGAAGAATGCGAAGTTCCACGATGGCACGCCGATCACGGCTAAGGATTATGTCTACACCATCCAGCGGCACAAGGACCCGGCCCTCAAATCACCAACTGGCACACGCGAATGGGGTGCGGTTGCATCGGCCGAGGCTCCGGACGATAATACCCTGATCTTGAAGCTGTCCAAGCCGGACGCGACTTTTCTATTTGGGAAGGCTTTGACCCCCGCTCGCGCCCAGGTGCTACCCAAGGTTGCCGTCGAGAACCTAGGGGACAAGTTCGCGACGCAGCCGGTGCTCTCAGGGCCCTTCAGACTCAAGGAGTTGCGTACGGGACTCAAGGTTGTCCTTGAGCGAAACCCCGACTTCCAATGGGGGCCTGCCTACCATTCTGAGTCTCCCTATCTACAAAACCTGGAGTTTCGCCAGGTCAAGGACTACGCTACGATACTTTCCGGCTTGGAGGCCGGAGAGATCGATCTGGCCAGCGTACAGGCCAAGGATGCCGATCGCCTGAAGGCCACGGGCAAGGTCAGTATCCTTGATTACTACAACGCAATCATGCATCCGGCGGTGTACATGAACCTCAGCAAGGCACCGTGGGACGACGTGAGGGTGCGCAAGGCTATCAATCTGGCTTTGGACCGGCAGGCGATGATCAAGGTGGCCGCGCTCGGCCACGGCGTGGAACAGAAGGGGCCGTTGCCCAAGTGGGTGTACGGCTACTGGCCGGGGGCGGAGCAGATCGGCTACGGGTTCGATCTGAACCAGGCCAAAGCTCTGATGAAGGAGGCCGGCTATAGCCCTGGGAGTGGGGGAACACTAGAGAAGGACGGCAAGCCGCTCAAGTTCGTCCTTAAGGTTAATACCCACGAAGGGTTCAACGAAACGGTGGCGCAGATGGTGAAGGAGCAGTTCAAGGCTTTGGGAATCGAACTGGATCTCCAATTGGCGCCGCGTGACGAAACGAATGCGGACATGATCGCCGGCAGATATGACCTCGGCATCGGGTACAACGCGACCGAGCCCAATGGCATCACGCTAATGAGGACGATGTTCCACTCATCAATGATGGGAACTTGGAATTTTAGCCAAGTGAGAGACCCCAAGCTGGATGATCTCTTAACCGCGGCCATAACGACCGCCAGCGAAGCCAAGGGCTTGGAGTATCTGGCCGATGCGCAGAAGCTGGCGGTGGAAAAGGCATATGTGGTCCCTCTCTACACACCGAAGAAGTTCTACGCTCTGAACAATCGGTTCAAGGGTGTTACGTCAAACGAATACACTTTTAACTGGCCTGTTTTGACAACCGCCTACACCGAAGGTGGGCGGTAGCATCGATTGAACGGAGTGATGGGAGTGACAGCTTCCATCACTCTACCATTGATTTCTACTCCAGTAGACCAATGAGACCTCCCTGCGCTTGGTGATGGTGCCGCTGGCCGGCCGAAAGTGACGAAACTTGACGGGTGCACCCTGGGCTGCTACACTCAGTTGGCTACGTCACTCCATTGGTCTCATAGGGTTTATTCGAATCGCCTCCCATTTGGACATCGGGCTTGCGTAGGAGCCTGAGCAAGGCTTTCTAGTCTGGAGGATCTGGCCTTTGGCAACCTACGTACTCCGGCGGCTGCTGGCCCTGATTCCCATCCTGCTGGGCGCCTCGTTTCTTTCTTTTGCCATCGCCCGGGCTACGCCCGTCGACCCGGTCCTGTTGCTCCTGGGCGAAAACGCCACCCCAGAGGCGATAGTGCAGTTGAAGCACCAGTTGGGACTGGACGACCCTTTCCTGGTCCAGTACGGACGCTACCTGTGGAACGTCCTGCACGGCAACCTGGGGAACTCCCTTCGCGGCCAGACGCCGGTTATCCGAGAGATTCTCGCTTACCTTCCTCCTACCCTCCAACTGGCGGTAGCCGCCATGGCCTACGCCATCGTGACCGGGGTTTCCCTGGGCACCATCGCGGCTACGGCCAAGGGCAGGCTGGTGGACGGCGCGGCTATGGTCATCGCCTTCTTCGGCCTCTCGGTCCCCTCATTCTGGCTGGGCATAATTCTGCTTATCGTCTTCGGAGTCCAGCTCAGGTGGGTCTCGGTCCTTGGAGGGGGTGAGCCCAAGGACCTGATCCTGCCGGCGTTCTGTCTGGGCCTGGCCCCCGCGGCGGTGATCGCCCGGCTGACCCGCTCGTGCATCCTTGAGGTGCTGCGCGAGGACTACGTGCGGACGGCGCAGGCCAAGGGCCTGCGCGATCTTATCGTCAGTGTGCGCCACGTGTTGCCCAACGCGCTGATACCGGTAGTGACGGTGATAGGGCTGCAGTTCGGGCACATGCTGGGGGGAACGGTGTTCATCGAGGCGGTGTTTGCCCGGCCGGGCCTGGGCACCTTCGCCATCGACGCCATATCCCACCGCGATTACCCGCAGATTCAGGGGATGGTGCTGTTCATGGCCACGGTGTTTGTGATGGTCAACCTGGTGGTGGATTTGCTTTACGGGTTCCTGGACCCGCGCATTCGACTGGCGCAGGGTTAGAGAGTCGAGGGTCAAGGGTAAGGGTTGAGGGTGATACGTAAAAGCCGAGCATCCGGCTGGCGCAGAGGCAAAAGGATATGAGCGCTAGGGCGTATGGGAAGCAAGGCGGAATCGCCCCCCGGAACGAGGCGAGCGGAGCGGAGCGGCTGCAGGCCAGGAGGATTCGTATCTACAGCCAGAGCCACTGGTCCCTGGCCTGGAGGTCACTGCGGCACAATCCGCTGGCGATGTTCGGGCTGGTGGTGCTGGTCCTGCTGGCGGCGGTGACGCTGCTGGCACCGTGGCTCGCTCCCTACGACCCCACCAAGATGGACTACGACAGCCTGGTGGTGGTGCCGGGAGGGGCGCATTTGTTTGGCACGGACGATCTGGGGCGGGACATCCTGAGCCGGGTGATCTGGGGCGGGCGGGAGTCCCTACGGGTGGCAGTGGTGGCGATCCTGGTCTCGCTGGCCGGCGGGCTCGGGTTGGGGCTCGTGGCGGGCTACTACGGTGGGATCGTGGAATCCGCCATAATGCGGGTGATGGACGTGTTCCTGGCCTTTCCGTCGATACTCCTAATGCTGAGCATCGTGGCGGCGCTGGGTCCGAGTCTGACGACGGTGCTAATAGCGTTGGCGATATCCGCTATTCCAGGGTATTCGCGGATCGTGCGGGCCTCGGTGCTGAGCGCCAAGAACCTGGAGTACGTGACGGCGGCTCGGGTGATCGGGGCGACGGACCGGCGGATAATGGTGCGTCACATCCTGCCGAACATCGCGGCGCCGCTGATCGTGTACAGCACGGTGATGCTGGGCGGGATGATCTACGTAACGGCGGGGTTGAGCTACATCGGGCTGGGGGCGCAGCCGCCCTCGCCGGAGTGGGGAGCGATGCTGAGCTATGGGAGAGTGTACGTGCGGGAGGCATGGTGGTTATCGGTGTTTCCCGGAATGGCCATCTTCATCGCGGTGCTATCGGTGAACCTGCTGGGCGATGGGCTGCGAGAGGCCCTGGATCCCAAGTTGCGGCACCGGTAGAGGTTTTGTTGCATCCACGCCACTGCCCAACCACCAATACGTGCCCTTATGGGGCACTTTCAGAAACGATGAAGGAGGCTTGTTATTTCTTATCGGCTGTGGTATAGGTTAAGCGCGGAGGCCATAATGGCGGGGAAAGTGATCGAGATCGCTGATCCAATACTCGCCGAGATAGTGCGCCGTCTCGTCGACGAGTTTCGGCCCGAGCGAATATACCTCTTCGGCTCACGGGCAAGGGGTGACGCCACCCCCGACAGTGACTACGACGTGCTGATAGTTCTCGACGAACCTGTCGAGAGGTCCTATCGCTACGAGCAAAGGGCCTCTGGTGTTCTTTGGGGCATCCGCTGGCCGGTGGACGTTCGGGTGATGAGTCGCGATGTTTTCGAGCGGAAGCTGTCGGTCGTTGCCTCGCTGCCCGCCACTATCGGGCGGGAGGGAAACCTCCTCTATGCTGCCTGAGAAGCCAGATGTCCAGGTTATCGCCACCAAACTCCAGGCACCTCATTTGCCGCCAGGGGCTATTCCCAGGCCGCGGCTGGTCGGTTTGTTGAACTCCTCCCTGGAGCAACGCATCACGCTGGTCTCAGCCCCCGCGGGCTACGGCAAGACGACGCTCCTACGGCAGTTCGCCGGGGCTCGCCGGGACGTTATCTGGTACAGCTTGGACCGCCGCGACCGCGAGATTTCTTGCTTCATTCTTCACCTGATGGCCGGATTTGCACTTCAGCTCGACGGTTTTTGTGACCGAATGAGGGGCAGGCTTGCGGCGGGCGAAGATGTGCCAACGGAGATGCTGCTGGCGGCGATGGTTAACGAACTGGCCGAGCGGAAAGCGCCTCCCTTGGTGTTGATATTAGACGGCTATGACGAAGTGGAATCCAGCCGGTGGATCAACCATGCGCTGGATTACCTGCTGTGCTACCTGCCATTCACTACGCGTGTCGTCATCTCCTGCCGTGGGACGCCCCGCATCGACGCTCTTGCCAAGCTCCGAGCCAGTCGCCAGGCGTCCATCATCGGCCAAGAGGAGCTCAGGTTCAACCGCGCGGAGACCGTTGAGCTCGCCGAGCGTGCGGGCTGTTCCGCCAAGCCGGAAGTGGTAGACGCCATCCTGGCGAAGACACGAGGTTGGGCTGTTGGAATCACTATGGCGACCTCGGTGGAGGGCGGGTGGCCCCCTGCTCCTAACCCAACGAGCCCGCAATACGCGGCGCTGGCCGCGTATTGCGACCACGAGGTTATGGCCAGGATTTCACCCGCACTCAGGACTTTCTTGACTCGAGCGTCGGTCCTGACAAGGCTGAACGGCTCCACGTGCGATTTCGTGCTCGAAGCGACGAATTCATCGGCCCTCCTGAAGCGAGCCTATGCGGCGGGTCTGTTTCTGTGTCAGGAGGGTGCGGATTCCTACGAGCTTCACCCCGTGTTCCGAACGTTTTTGCTCCGTCGGCTGTCTCGCGACCCTAACAAGCTTCGTGCGCTGCACCGACGGGCCGCGGCGCACTTCGAGTCTAACCACAACCACTTGGAAGCTGCGAATCACCACCTCGAAGCACAGGACTACGAATGCGCCGCGCGGTTAATCGCCCATTGCGCCTTCGACTGGTTGAAAGCGGAGGGGCCAGACAAGGTGATCGAGCTCGTGGCGCGGCTGCCTTCTGACGTCCGCGACGGTCATCCCGACCTCGTTATGGCGGTTGCTGAGGCATCGAGGATTCTCGGGAAACTGGTTGAGGCTGTCGCGTTGTACGAAAAGGCGTATGATCTATACAGCCGAATCGACGATTGGGTTCGGGCAAGCGAGGCATTGTCCGCCAAGTTCGAGCTGACCATCGTCGGCCAGTCGATCCTCCCGCGCGCCGATGCGCTCAGCGGCCGTCCCCCGACCGACAGCCAGCACCTCTCTGCCGCCCACGACCCCGATGGCATGAGAAGTCTCGCCGTCTACCACCTTTCCGGGGGCGACTCCGACACGGCGCTGGAGTTGTACCGCGCCGCGATGCAGATATATGAAGCGAAGGGCAATCGGATGAAGCAGCTCGACGCGCTCATTTGCCCCGGGGTCTACACATTCTGGGTGCGCGGGGATTTTCGCGAGGTATTGGACCTTCTCCAAGCCGCCGAGGACCTTGCCCGCGACCTGCAAGATCACTACCGGCTCGCCGAGTGCTATTGTCTCAGAGCCATCTATCTCCAACATATGGGCCGCTACGACGAGTGCCTGCGGAACGCGGAGGTCGGAATAGCTATGGCACGGCAAATCGGGTCGATCTTCCAGGAAGCCCGGGCAATGAGTGCCAAGGCCGGCGCGATTTTCCAACTTGGTGGCGATCCCGCGGAGCCGCTCCAGCACTATCATAAAGCCCTCAGCCTAGCAAAGTCCGGCGGGGTCGTCCGCGTAATGGTCGTTTCTCTTCTAGGCATAGGTGACGTACACCGGCGCCAGGGGGATACCGCGCTCGCCGTCCATTTCGTGAGACAGGCCCAGGACCTGGTCGTGGGCAGCAAGGATCGCTGGCTACGCGCCTTCGCGCTCCGGTCTCTCGGCGGGGCTCAAGCGTATGCCGAGCCGGAAGAGGCGCTTCGTGCCCTTTCAGAGGCGCTGTCCTTTTTCTTGCGCGCCAAGGACAAGTATAACCTGGCCTGGACCCATTACTGGCTGGCTGTCGTCCAAAGGAATTTGGGAAATCTTGATTCGCTGCGGCAGCATCTGCGCGCTGCCCTTTATCTCGCCGCCGAGAACGACTACGCTCGCGTGTTCGGCGATGAGCCCCGTCTTTCCTCGCAGTTGCTAGTCGATGCCCTGGGGTGGAACATAAACGTGGCATTCGCCGAGAAGACCTTGGCCGGCATGGGTGAAGCGGCGACGGAAGCCATCGTTGCGAGGCTTCCCAATCTCGATGGAGTCGCCAGGGCGTTATGCGCCAGAATACTGGGCGCCATCGGCGATTTCAAGGCCGTCTACTGGCTCCCGGCGCTGAGCAAAGACCCGGACGAGCGCGTTCGGCTGGAGGCACAGAAGGCTATCACGGCGCTCCGTCGCCGCCCTCTGCCACCCCTCAAAATCCTCTTGCTCGGGCCGGTCGTCGTGCAGCGGGGGACGGACACCGTCGACACGGGGACGTGGAAACGGCGGAAGGCGGTCTCCCTGCTGGCCTGCCTTGCCCTGAACCGAAGGCACGGCGTGCACCGAGATGTTCTCATCGAAAAGCTCTTTCCCGAGATGGATTGCGAGGCAGCTCGCAACAATCTTCACGTAACGATCCATCAGCTTCGCGAATACCTCGATCCCCTATCGCAGCAATCGGGCTCGTTTCAATACATCACTTACAGCAACGACTGCTACTTCTTCGACACGGGCGCCGGCGGGATGGTGGATGTCGAAGTATTCAGGGAGACCATAGAAGCGGCGCGCCGGTGCTCGGACGTAAGGGATGGCATCTCCCGATACGAGCAGGCATTGAGAATCTATGCGGGCGAGCTTTTGTCTGGCCTGCCATACGAGGAATGGTGTGTGCCGGAGCGAGAGGAGTTGAACGAGGTCTATCTCGGCGCGCTGGCGCGGCTGGCCCAGTCATATCTTCAACTCGGAGACCATCATTCGGCGGAGATGCGTCTGAGAAAGATCCTGTCCATCGACAACACCCGCGAGGATATCCACCGGGAATTGATCCTGCTATACGGAAAGATCGGCAACCGGCCGGCAGCGGCCAGACAGTACTGCGATTGTGAGCGCATCTTGAAAGAAGAGCTCGGCATCAGCCCGAGCCCAACCACGACAGATGCTTTTCGACACGTGGTCGCGGCACGCTGACCCCTCGCGGCGATTTCTTATCTATCGTGCATTCCTTCTTTGCAAAGCCCTGTTAAGACCGCTGTAAGCAGGGCATGTTAAAAATACCCCCGACAATAGGTGAGCGTGGCTTTTGCATTCGGTTTTCAGTGAGACAGCTTGCAGAAAGGACGGTTGATCGATGCGTATCCCGGCGAGAGTACTTACCCTGGTTGCACTGTCGGGTCTAATGATCGGTGCGTGCGCTCAGGCGGCGCCCACACCTACCGCTGCTCCGCCGAAGCCCACGGCGACAGCCCCGCCTAAGCCGGCCCAGCCGACCGCCACCGCACCGCCTGCCAAGCCAGCGGCGACCCCGGCGGCGGCCAAGGCAACCGCCATCCCAAAAGTGGACGTGCCAATTGAGAGAATGACCGTCAGGTATGGCTCCAGCCCAGCCGCGGGGCACGGGCCGATTTTTGTCGGCATCGAGCGAGGGTATTTCAAGGAGCGAGGGATCGAAATCAGCCTCGACAACACCATCGGCGTCGAGACCCTGGCGATGGTGACCACCGGAGAGTTGAAGATCGCCGGCACAGGGCCCGGCGCCCCACTGTTCAACGCCCTCCAGCGGGGGCTCCCCCTGAGATTGATAGCCAGCGGCGCCGCTCAACCACTCAGCGGCAACTCTACCTACAAGGTGGTCGTCAGGAAGGACCTTTACGACGCCGGCGTTAGGACCGTAAAAGACCTCAAAGGAAAGAAGATAGGTTTTCTTGGCGCGGGCGGGCCCACAGGCTATTCCTTCTGGCTGGCTCTGGATGAGGCCGGGCTAACGTACGACGACGTCGACACGGTCCAGATCGGCTTCGGCGAGTCGGCGGTAGCGATGTCAAACCGATCACTCGACGCCGCCATTCTGGCCGAGCCCTGGCCGATGGACGTGAAGACAAAGGGGATAGCGATACCCATCACAACAGGCCACGACAAAGGCCTCCAGAACCTCGTCGTGATGGCCGCCGCGGATACCATCAGGGACCACCCCAACGCCGTGGCCAACTTCCTGATCGCCTACCTCAAGGGCGCCAGGGACCTGTACGGCAAGGGCTGGAAGGACCCGGAAATCGTGAAGATCCTCGCGAAACACACCAAGATCGACCCCGTTGCTATAGCGCAGATGGACGCGCCCTACATCGATCCCAACGGCAGGATCAATGACACCAGCCTCAATGGCTTGCAAAAGTACTGCCTTGAGACCGTGAAGCTGTGCAAATACCCAGCGCCGCTTCCGATGGCGGACTTTATCGACTACTCGCCCCTCAAGCGAGCTGTGGACTACCTGGGCGAGTTCAAGGAGTAAGCGGCATCACTGGAGAAACTCGCGTTGATAGATTTCAGTCTCACCGGGCAGCAGGTTCTGTTGCAGAAAACCGCGCGCGACTTTGCCCAAAAGGAGATACGGCCAATCGCCGAGGAAATCGAGCGAGGGGGCCACGGTGATACCCGTCCATGGGATGCCTGTCGGGAGATGTTTCGGAAAGCGGCCAGAATGGGATTTATGGCCCTGCTGATTCCCGAGGAGTACGGCGGCGGCGGCGGAACCTGTGTGGACAGCGCTATCCTCCACGAGGAGCTCGGCGCCGCCGACGTCGGCATCGCGGCGGACCTGTTTAACCTCACCATCGGGCTGCCCCAGGTGATAGTGCGCTACGGCACCCTCGAGCAACGCCAGAATTGGCTGGCCCACCTCGCGTCGGCGGAGGAGTACCCGCTGGCCCTTGCCGCCACCGAGAATGACGTGGCTGGGGCCGAAACGTTTTGTCCACATCCCGACGCAAGACTCGGGCTCAAGACTTCTGCCAGGCGTGAGGGAAACGAGTACGTGATCGATGGCGCCAAGTCCTCTTTCGTGTCCAACTCCGGCGTTGCCGGATCGTATTTCCTGGCCTGCCGGACCGACCCCGGTAGGCCCGCCTCCGAGGGCGCCTCACTCTTCTACGTTCCTGCCGAGACTCCCGGCCTAAGCGTAGGGAAAAGGACGGCGATGCTGGGCATGCGGACATCGCAGCAGGCCGAGGTGTACCTGGACAACACCCGGCTCCCGCTGGGCAACTTGATTGGCCGAGAGGGAGAGGCGGCGGCTGTGCTGGCCGGCTCCACCGGGTACCTGACCGTCGGTCTTGCAGCCTGCTACGTTGGCCTCGCGCGCACCGCGTTCGAGTACGCCCGAGACTTCGCCAAACTGCGCCGAAGCTGGGGCGAGCCGATCAAACACCACCAGGCCGTGGCGCTGAACCTGGCGGAGATGCACATCGGGGTAGAGGCCGCCCGGCTGATGGTCTGGCACGCCGCTTGGGCGATCGACGCTGGCGATGCCCTTGCGGGCGCGGTTAAGGCCCCGGCTGCAAAGACCTTCGCGGTGGACACCGCGATCAAGACGGCGGAGAACGCTGTAAGGATCCTGGGTGGCTGTGGGCTCTCCAGGGAGTATCCGGTAGAGAAGTACTTACGCGATGCCTGGATGGGCTATCACTGTGATTCCAGCAGGGAAGTGCTGCACCTGCGCATAGCCGAGCTCCTTTGAGCTCACGATGGCGGCCCAGGGGTCTGTGCACCGAAAAACGAAAGGGCCGAGGGAAGCGACCAACGACGGTGATTCTTGCTCGGAAGAGGAGTTCGCATGGCACGAGAAGTAACCTTCATTAGCGAAGACGTGGAGTGCAGCGCGCTACTGTTCGTCCCGGGAGATCTCCTGCTGGGGGAGCGGCGACCAGCCGTTGTTATGGCGCCCGGTTTCGCGCGCGTCAAGGATGACCCGGTGTTGATGGCCCTTGCGGGACGGTTCTCGGAGGCAGGCCTCATCGCCATGGTCATCGACTACCGTAACTTTGGGAAATCCGGGGGCGAGCCACGCCAGTTCGCGGACCCGGCGGGGCAGGTCGAGGACTACCGCAACGCCATCACCTGGGTTTCGCAACTGCCGGAGGTCGACCCGGTGCGAATAGGGGTATGGGGCGGCTCGTTCAGCGGTGGGCACGTGCTCAAGGTGGGTGCGTACGACAGGAGAGTGAAGGCGGTGGTCTCCCAGGCCCCTATGGTTAACGGATGGGAGTCGACGCGCGCTAACAGCCGTTCCGACCAATTCCGGAACCTGCAGGAGATGCTGATACAGGAGCGTATCAGGCGCTACAACGAGCGCACGATCAAGTACGTGAAAATCATCGCTGCCGAAGGAGAGCCGTCGCTCACTCAGGACGCCGAGTCGCGGGCCTTCTCGGCGCGAATGGCGGAGACGTGCCCTACCTGGCGCAATGAGATGGCCCTGCATTCCTTGGAGAGATTCCTGGAATACGATCCGGGAGCCAGTATTCACCTGATCTCTCCTACCCCACTAATGATGATCATCCCTTTGCAGGACCATCTGAGTCAGACCGACTTCATGCTTGCCGCTTACCAGCGGGCTCTGGAGCCGAAGGCGCTGACTACTATCGAGGGTGGCCACTTCGCGGTTCACGTCGAGCCAGGATTCTCGCAGGCGGCGCGGGCCGCTTCCGAATGGTTCCAGCGGCACCTAATGCGGTAAAGAAGATTTGGGAGGTGCAGGATGGTAAGAACATCGCACGTTTTGCTCGCGGTGACAGACTTCAAGAAGGCCACCGAGTTCTTTCAGCATCTCGGGTATGAGAAGTTCACCTCGGCGGTTATGAGAGAGAAGCCGAGCCCGGAGATACAGGCTGGACGCCAGGTGGCTGAGCCGGATCAGGTCTCGGTGCTGGTCGACGAACGGGGCTTCGTCATCGACCTGACGCTCTGGTACGACACGATGCGGCGCTATTTCGGGCGGTCGGATGCTATTACCATCAGGGTAGAGAACCTGGATGCAGTGTGGGCGTCCCTGGAGAGCTTCCCCGGCGTCAGGCGCCTCTCGCCGCCTTCAAAGGTATCGGCGGAGATGATGAAGGCGATCGACAAGATCGACCCGGGCCGCTTTGCCATAATAAGCGTGGATCTGGACAGGGAGGACGGCGAGGAGCAACTTATCGAGTTGATCGAGGGACTTGTTCCAGAGTACCTGGCTTAGTCTAGTTTAGTTCCTGGTGCAGAATTGCAGTCCGTAGGGGCAACCCTGCGTGGTTGCCCTGGGGTGGGGCGGGGCACCGCCGCCATTTCGCACCAATAACCAGTTTAGATCCCATCAAGCTTACAGGAGATGCACGATGAGCGAGAATTCAGATGACAAGGCCCCGCGATCTTTGAGGGTGGCATTCATAGGTCTTGGCCGAATGGGCTCGGGCATGGCCAAGAACATCCAGGCGGCAGGTTTCCCGCTGACCGTTTTCAATCGCAGCACGGACAAGACCGCGCCATTCGTCGCCGCTGGCGCCAAGGCGGCGGCGTCGCCCATGGCGGCGGCAGCAGCGGCCGACGTCGTTATCACCTCCCTCCTGGACGACAAGACGGTGCTCGACATCGTCACACAGAGCGACGGCATCCTTGCCGGCCTGCGTCAAGGTGCCATTCACTTCGGCACGACCACGATCTCTCCTCAGGCGGCTACGCAACTGGCTGAGCTGCACAATGCCCACGGCAGCCACTACGTCGGATGCAACGTGCTGGGTCGTCCGACGGCGGCTGAGGCGGGCCAACTGGCCGCGCTGGTGGCCGGCGACCCTGAGGCCGTGGAGCGCTGCCGGCCGGTGATCGCCTCGTTCACCAACCGATTCACCCCGGTCGGCAAGGACCCTGCTGCGGCGGCGCGTATGAAGCTCGCGATCAATTTCTTCATGGCAAGCCTAATCGAGAGCATGGCCGAGGTGATGGTGTTCGCCGAGAAGCACGGGCTGGATGTTGCCATAGCCCGGGACCTGATGGTCAACCAGGTGCTGCCCAACCCGGCGGTGCAGGAGTACTCGGAACGCCTCATGAATCGGCGCTATGACGACGCGGGAGCCACGCTGATCACCGGACGCAAGGATCTATTGCTAATATTGAGCGAGGCATCCTCGGTCAACGCCGCGGTTCCCATCGCCAACCTGGTTCGCGATCACATGCTCACTCAGCTTGCTCGCGGAAAGGACCAGAGCGACTGGTGCATTTTCGCCGAGGCTAACCGCATCGCCGCCGGCATAGTCTGAGCGTACTAGACCGACTCGGTTTTCAAAACCGAGTCGGTCTGGCAAGTTCTCAGGCTACATCGTTTGTGCCAGACCATCTACCAGCAGCCAATTCTCATCAAATCTTCGCCGATCACGACCTCGCCGTCGAACTCCTCCGCTACTTCGCGAGCCACCCGGTCAGAGTCTATGTCGGCGAGCAAATGGGTCAGCACGATCTTGCGCACTCCCGCCTCTCGGGCCATCCTGCCGGCGGACCGCGGCGTGGCGTGATGACGACTCAAGCTCTCCATCCTGGACTGCAATTGGCTCGGAATTGGCCCCAGGTGCGGAGAAACCGTGCAGTCCTGAACCAGGACGTCGGCGCCTCGTGCCAGATTCACCAGCCCCAGGCAGTAGACGGTATCACCCCCAATGACGAGAGCGCGCCCACCCGATTCGAAGCGATAGGCCAGGGTATATATGCTGTGCTCCACTTCCGTGGCAGAGATGGAATAGCCGCCATCCTCGATCACCAGGCCCGGGCCGATCTCATGTACATCGATGTCCCACAGCCCGGCACTTGTCCGCCCAACTCCAAGGGTTAGGCGGTATTCGATGTCTTCTTTGTATAGATCCTTAAAAAGGCCATCGGTGAGGCGGGCGAGACCCTTTGGCCCCCATACACTCAGAGCGCGTCTTCCGGAGGTCCACCCACCGATAACAAACTGGCCGTATCCAAGGGTGTGATCGGTGTGCAGGTGCGTGAACAGCAGTTTCGTGACCCTGGAAGGGTCGAGTCTTGCCCGCAGCAACTGCGTCGTGGCCCCGTCGCCGCAATCGACGAGAAACATCTCGTCCCCGACGTGGACAAGCTGGCTTGGGCCTGATCTCTCCAGGGTCGGGCGCGGGCTGCCCGTCCCCAACAGGGTAACCGCCAATTCCTCGCTCATCAAACATCCGTTTCCGGCCGCGTAGCGGGGGTCATCACCTTGCCCCCTTGCCCCATTTATCTAGCCAAAGCTTCTTGACATCAGGGTTCACCACGTACAGCGGCCACTCCCCTCTGAGGGCCATGACCACCTGCGTCATCGGCCTGTGGAAAAGCTCCGGGGCGGCCGTTTCCGAGTATCCGGCGGAGTGGCCGGTCAGTATGACGTTGGGCATGCCCAGGAGCGGGTTGTCAGGCTCTATCGGTTCCTTGGCAGTCACGTCCAGCCCGGCGCCCGCGATGAGGCCCTCTTGCAGCGCGAGGATCAGCCCGGGCTCGTCCACGCAACCTCCTCGAGCAGTGTTGATGAGATAGGCCGTGCGCTTCATCTTTCTTGCCTGCTCGTAACCAATGATTCCGCTGGTTTCGGACGTCAGCGGCGTGTGGATGCTGACATAGTCCGATTCCCTCAGCAGCGTGTCGAGGTCAACCGGGCGTGTAGCGTGACTCTCGATTACTCCTTTGAAGACGTACGGGTCGTAGGCCACGACCTGCATGCCCAGCCCTCTGGCTTTCAGCGCCGTAGCGGTACCGATCTTGCCCATTCCGATAATTCCCAGCGTCTGGTCGCGCATGCGAAATATGGGGGTGGCGATCTCCCACAGGGCCTGTCTATTCAACACGAAGCAGACCTGCTTTTCCTTGACCGCTTGGTTCAGCAAGATAATCTTGTGATTCAGCGCGAGCATAAGCGCAATCGCACGGCTCGAGACCTCGTCCAGGCAGTAGTCAGGAACGTTTGTGACGACGATCCCGAGCTGGGTCGCCGCCTCCACATCAACCCGGTCGTAGCCGATTCCCTGGCTGGCGATGATACGACACCTCGGCAAGGAGCCCAACACCCGCCGTGTATAAGGCTGCAAAGACCCGCTGCCGATCACAGCATCGGCGTCCACGGCGCTGGCCACGATTTCCTCTTCCTTGGTCCAATGCCCGTTGGCCAGCGCGGCGCCCAGTGGCACGAGCAGGTTCTCCCCGAAGTCGGTGTTGGGAGTATAGAAAGTGTTGACCACCTGGTAGCTCATCTATTCCTCCTCGTAATCCTCGCCCGTCCGACAATCAAACAGCCAGAACGCATCAACTCCCAGCCAGAGCGGCATCACGGGGCCGCAAGCCCTGGCGACTGAGCCACGTCGGGCAGATGGCACTCCTTGCGCCGGGTAGTCTAGGCTCCGGATGGCGGGTACACCGTCTCCGGCGGGTATCGTCGCTTTGGCGGATCGCAGAGCTCGAGAGTAGTCCCGAGCACGCTTTGCGTATCGAAGTAGACGGCGCCACCGTCGCCGTCTACTCCCATTCCGTAGGCGCTTGTCAACTCGTCGAAGCCCAGTCGGGCCATCTGCTCTACTGCCCGCTCCAAGTCCTCCACGACAACCCCGAGGTGCTGCACTCCCTGACCCCGCTGGTAGAGGAATTCCTGATGGGGAGTGGGGCCGTCCAGCGGCTGAATCAGCTCGATGGCAATAGCCCCGACCTGCGCCTTGGCGATTCTCAGGCTGAAGGCGCACGGCTCGCCCCGAACCGTCGTCCTCTTGGCACTCGGGCCAAAGGTGAATATCTGCCACGGGCCGATGCCAAATTCATCCCAATATTCCTCCACCGCCCGCTCGATATCGGCCACAACAATTCCGATGTGGTTGATCGCGGAGATATTCAACCCGTGGGTTGTCATCGTCAATCCTCCTACACGGCCGTGTGACCCCAACCGTGTTTAGCCAAGATAATGAATGTCGGCGCTCGGATAAACCGCCACCGCGGCGTTGTCTCCATAGGACTCTCGAAGGACCTCGATCACCCTGTCCCAGTTGTCCAGCATCACCACCCTGGAGGGATCGTCGAAGGGCCCCGTCCCGGCGAGATCGGGGTATTCGCTGTATACGATCAGGCGCCGCACTTTTGGAGGGACGGGAAACCTCATGCCCAGCCTGTTCCCCAGCCCTCTGCCAAAGCTGCCAATCAGATAGTGCACGACCTGGCCTTCCGGCGCGTTTGCGATCAGCACGAGGTCACCGCCCGCGTCCTTTAGGGATACGGCGGTGTTCAGGCCTATGACCGATTCGGAGGCTTTGGCAAAGGCGTTCGCAATCACGATGTCTTTGTCCCTGGCCTTCGGCGCCAGGTAATGGGCACTGGCTTCCTCGACGCACGCGGTGTGAGCGGGTTCCAACGCGCCCGCGTACATAGCCACAGAGTCACCTGTACAGTTCACCAGGTTGTCCACCAAGAAGTCCAGTCCGACCATGCGCGCCGCCTCATCTATTTCGACGCGCGCAGGATTCGTCTGGGACGTAGACTTGGCGGAAAACTCAGCCCCGAGCAAGTGGTTGGCGTGGATGTGGGCGCCTTGCCCCTTGACCCTTGACCCTTGCCCCTTCGTTCCCAGCAAGTGGTTGGCGTGGATGGCATCTATGTGGGCGACCCCCGGCAGGAGCATTTTCCCACCTCCCCCATAGGTGACCAGCAGGTGAGGGTAGGTGGATCCAATGGCGATTTTGAGATCGCAATCCATCACTTCGGAGTTGATCAGGACGCGTGTGCCGTAGCTTGTGGTGCCAACAAAGGTGCAGTTTTCGTACGGATTATGGTTGTATACGGGGAACCTCGCCAGGACAGCTTCTCCCAATTTCTTGGCGAAGTCTATCCTGGTCAGAGCCCCGTGGCAGGACGCCGCCACGATGAACCTGACGCTGCTGTCACCGATTCCTGCGCTGGCCAGTTCGTCGAGGATGAACGGGACGATTCGGGCGACCCTCGTGGGCCGAGTCATATCGTCGAACAATACGACGACCTCGCTCTTGCCCCGCGCGACGTCCCTGAGTCGCGGCGAGCCGATCGGGCTGTTTATCGCCGCCTCAATCTGCGCGTCCGACATCGGTGGGCGATCGTGACCGGCGATGTTACACGTCTCGACGACCCACCCATCGGGCAAACCGAAATCGACCCACCTTGGGCCGTGCCAGGGCAGTTGTGGCAACCTTATGCTTCTCGGCATGTCCTTCTCCTTCCCAGCCAGTGGGGGAACGACATTCACATCTATACCATATTCGATCTAACAAATCACTTAATCAGCCATTGCAGACCGTTTCATCCTCTGTTGGATGACGTGCTTTGCGCCCGACGGCAAAGCTCCCGAGCCGATTGGCAGCGGACAAGAGTGCAGCACATCGTGCCCAAAATCCGGGCCTCTGATCGCATACAGCACGGATGCTGGGTAGTAAGTTACTCACATCGGCCGGGTTGAGCCACCCGTAGTTGGTGGCACGGTCGCTGTCGTTAGAGTGGAAGCCATGCTGAATTCTGGCACGTTGTATCTTCGCGAGGGCGTGGACGCTGTTGGTGTATGCGGGGCAGAGATCTTCATCGCGGTGCCATCGGTGGGCCCTATCTGAACTCAGGATCCTGGCAGCCGTTTCACCGGGGCTTGTCCAGCCTGTGTAGCAATAGTCCTGCTACCACATCTCCGGACAGATCCCAGAGAACCTGAAAGAACGCCAGGGTGACCTGCACGAGGGCATCGAACACCTCCGGCGGGTCACAGCCTACCCGCTCTACGTGCTCTCGAAGCCCGCTGAAATCGACGTCCCCCTTGCGAGCCTGTATCTTTTCTAGCAAAGGGAAGTCTCTGCTTGCCAGCCGGATAGACCGGCGCAGCACCACGTCCGTCCCGTCATCGCCCAGGATACTCGAGGTCACGTCCCGTAGCGAGGCCAACATTTCTTCGTAGGCGTCTACGATCTCAGCACAGGTCTCGCTACGACCCAGCCTGTCTCCGAGTATCCTTATGAGTTCCTCCCTCTGGGCCTCTTCTTTTGCTGATGCCATTGACTCACGCCTTCTGTCCGCGAGCGCACCGGCCACACGGGTGGCTGAATCGTGCTGCCGTTCGAACAGCATTGACCAAGTGGACACAGTATATGTTGCTTGCCCGGCTGTGTCAAGGCGTACACCTCGGGACTCTGAACGGTTGTCCACGGCCAGCCTTCGGAGTATAATGTGCGGGATGCTCACACCATTTGCCTCCGAACAGGATCGCTTCCGGCTGCAAGTCCTCCCGCACGACAATGAGGAGCACGCTCGCGCATGACAACTGACATCGCTCTCAACTGGATTTTTCTTTTGTTGCCGCTGGTGGGCTTCCTCGTCGGCTTTCTCGTTACGGTGGTCGGCGGTGGCGGAGGACTGATCTACGTGCCCGTGCTGACCATTCTGTTTGACCTGCCCACACAGCTTGCCGTCGCCACATCCTTGGCTTCCATCATACCCACCACGGTCTTCGGCTCTATCGGCCACCACCGGCAGGGGAACATCAACCTGCCGGTGGGAATTGTTTTCGCCGTCGGGGGCATCGCCGGCGTATTCATCGGCGCTTACATATCGAGCTTGATCTCATCCGCGCTCCTGGGAAAGCTCTTCGGGGCACTCACGCTGGCCCTGGTCTTCCCCATGGCCATTAGCAGGAGGCAGCGGGCTCGAAGACGGTCCTCAGTCGATGCACAGCCGGCTGCCACGGCGATTCCGTGGGCAAAAGGAACCCTGGGCTCGATCTTCGGCGTCTCCTCTGGCGTAATGGCCGGGCTGTTTGGCGTCAGTGGCACGCCCCCGGTCGTCGCCGGCCTTTACATCCTGGGGTTGTCGGCGCACGTCGTGGTCGGCACATCCGTCTTTGTGCTGCTCTTTAACGCCGTCTTTGGCTTGATCGGGCATCTCCTGCTAAGCCAGCTCAACCTAGCGCTGGTCTTGCTCACAGGATCGGGAGCAGCGGTAGGCGCCACGGTGGGACCTAGATTCCTCGGTCGAGTAAAGTCCTCCAGCTTTGAAAAGTTCTACGGGCCCTTTTCTATCTTGATGGCCCTTACCGTGGGAATCACAATGATCACCAGATAACACACTTGGGGAGTAAGCTTTGAATCCTACGGCTCAGCGCAAGACGCTGGTTGCCGTCACCTGGATCAATGCGACCGACGGCATTATCACCACGATCTTCCCGCCGTTTCTACAGGAGCAGGGCTACCCGGTGGCGATCATCGGCGTCGTCGTGTCCATCTTCGGCATCCTGAGCCTGGTCTCGCGCCTGCCGGCGGGGCTGCTCTACCGGCCGCGCCGGGTGAAGAAGATGCTGTACCTCTCCCTGGCGCTGCTCAGCGTGTCCACGGCGCTTTCACCCGCCTTCTCGGACGCCGCATCGCTGGCGGCGCTCAGGGCCGCTCAGGGGCTATCGTTCGGCGTAGCCTCGACGCTAAACCTGGCGCTGTTGATGGACACGTTCGCCGCTCAGGGCAGTCGAGCCAGGGTAATGGCCATCTTCTCCGCGCTGTCGGCCGCAGGGTACGCCATCGGGCACTTCGCCAGCGGCATCTTGGTGGACAACCTGGGCTACGAAGCGGCATTCCGCGTCGCGGCGCTGTCACCGCTTCTAGCCGCCGCTCTGTCCTCGGATGTCGAGCACGCGCCAATCCCCGGTCCGACGCACGATCCGCCTGCCCAAAGGGCGTCCTCATTCGCCCGCCTGGGCACCAGGCTGGCCTACGCGAGAAGCCCCGCCATCCTGGCCATCTCGCTAATGGCCTTCTCGCTGTATTTCCTGCACTACCTGCTCAGCACTTTCTTCCCGCTGTATGGCCTGGGCGTGGGGTTGAGCCTCAGCACCATCGGCTTCTTGAAAGGCCTGAACTCGATCTTTGGCACGATTACCCGTCCAATCAGCGGCGAGGCCATCCGCTTCGCCGGCTATGGTCTCCTATCCGGCGCCGGGCTGGTGGCCCTGGTCGCCCTGACCGCCGCCGTGCCCAGCTTCGACACGGTACTCGTCTTGGCTGCCCTCTTCATGATGCTGGGGGTGGTGCGCGGCGTCGTGTCGGTCAGCAATACCATCGGGCTCGCCGAAGAGGTCGGCACGGACAGGGAGAAGCGCGGAGTCGCCGCCGGCGTTTTCAACACGGCCAAAGACCTGGGCAGCTTCGTGGGGCCGGCGCTCGGCGGGCTGGTGGCGCAGTACGTGGGCGTGGACAGAATGTTTCGGCTGGCGCCTCTGGGTATCCTGGCGCTCTACCTTGCTTTCGCCATCGGCAGGCGGGTAGCCAGAACTGCGAGCGCAGGGGATGGCGCCCGGCACCTTTCTTCGTGACGTAATAGGCCGGACAAAACTCTTGACATTATGGGTCTTCTCAGGCAGAATTGGAAGCGGCTTGCCAAAATGGAGGAACGAAGGCATGGAGGTTTTCGAAGCCCGGGCCGCGAAGTACAACCAACTGGCCTGGGTGGCGGACCCGGATTTCGGTCGCCAGATCGTGGAGCTCGCGCAGGCCCACTCGTCAACCGTGATGCTCGACCTTGCGGCGGGCACAGGCGCAGTGGCTCTCCTGTTCTGCGGCCTGGTTCGCGAGATCTACGCGCTGGACAGCTCCGCCGGCATGCTCGAACAGGCGAGGGAGGCGATGAAGGATGAGGACAACGTGCGGTTCATTCATCGCGACGGACAGGACACCGGGTTGCCGGACAGCTTCCTCGACCTCATCATTTGCAGGAACGGCCTGCACCACTTCGACGACCCGCGAGCGGGCCTGCGGGAGGTGATGCGCATCCTCAAGCCGGACGGGGTCTTCTTGCTCATCGAGCCGGTCGCACCGAGCGACGCGGGCAAGTGGCCCTGGAGCGAGCTGTTTCGCGTCCGTGACAAGGGAAGACACCCAAGCTTCTACTTCACGAGTGCTGAGTTGGCGGACTACGTGTCCGGAGAGGGCTTCGTGGTCGATCGCGTCGAAGGGGTCACCATACCCCTCTCGCTGTCGAACTGGCTTGATACAGGCAGCCTTTGCGAAGACGAAACCGCTCATATCCTCCGCTTCGTGGGCGAGCTGCCTGCCGAACTGAGAGCCCACCTCGAGGTTGAAGCCACGGATGGCGACTGGGTCTGGCGACACCATTGGGCGCTGCTTCGCTTGAAGAAGGGCGCGCCGAAAGAGCAATAAGGTACTGTATAGCCATTACACAAACGTAGGGGCGTCCCGAGCCGGGATCCCGATTCCATCGGGAGACGTCCGCTGTCCGCCCTGGGTGGGGTGGGCACTGCTACTTCGCCAATCTGGCATACGCGGCCCATAGAAATTGCATCCAAAGAGAGGGAGGCTGCAAATGGATGACCTTATCGCGTTTCTGAGAGTGGTCCACGTTATCAATGCCCTTTTGATGGCCTGGCCCTTCTACGCGCTGGTGTCCGTCAACCAGCGCGCCAGGCTTGGGCCACCGCTGGGCGACCGTGCCGACACGTATATGGAGAACATCATCAAGAACCGCACGATTCCCTGCTTTGTATTTCAGGGCACCGCGCTGGTCTCGGGTCTCGTTCTGGTGGTGCTGCGGGGCGTGGGGCTCGGCGCGCTCGTCACGAATCCCGCGCTGGGGATCAAGCTCGTGCTGCTGCTGTTCATCATTGTGCTTCTGTCTTACGTGCACATCGGTGTGCAACCTCGCATCGACGCCCTCTTCGCCAGCGCCGGGGGCAATCCGGTGCCCCCGACCAACGCGCCGACCATCGGGGCGCTGCGCCTGCGCCGCAAACGCATCGCGTCGATCTGCCTCTTCAGCGTGCTGACCATGTCTATGCTGGGCGTGCAGGTCTGGGCAGCGTTCCCCCTGTGGCTCACAGCGCTACTCGTGGTCGCCATTGCCATCTTCACGTGGCGGTCCTACAAGAGCGTCACGCCCTACGGCTGGGCGTAGCCTAGCAAATACCGAGTGCAGGGCTTATGCATTCCCGGTTCCGTGGCAAGACCCCACGACCGGGCGGCGAAGCCGGGTTCCGTCCACTTGTAGCCGCACCCTTCAGGGTGCGCGTGCCTGTTCGAGTGCCGAGACGCCTGCGCAATGGCGGGTCCGCCTGAGGCGGACTATAGCGAGGCCGTCTTCGCGCTGGCTTGGTACAGCAAGGGCGCGCGCTCCGCTGCGCGGAGCGGCTACGAGTGAACGCGGCCGACCACGCCTTGGCGCAATACAGACACGTCCCCAGGAACCTACGTCCCCTCATGCCAACTAAGCCTATAGTTGACAAGCCGATTACAATGGCGTATAGTCTTACAGGACTAGTGATTTGTCACTGGTTCTGGCGTGCCATCGTTGGCTGGCCTTCTTGGCGTCGCCCTGCCGGCGCCGTCTCCTTAGCGTGCTCTTCTCCCAAAGGAGGTGATTGGTTTCGAGATGGGTAAACGCAGCAGGCTCGGTGTCCACACGCAAACATAATGTTCATGGGGAGGTGTAGCAGTGCGAAATAAACGCCGCGTCTTGATCGTTCTTGGCACGGCAGCGTCGCTGGTGATCTTGATCGTGATGCTTTCCGTCGCCGTCGCCGGAGCGTCACCGGCCGCTGATGTCGCAAAGGGCAAGGCGGCCTGGGACAGAGTATGTGCCGGTTGCCACGGGGCTGAGGGTCTGGGTGGCTTGGGACCACCGTTGGGGCCGGATGTCATCTTCTTCAAAGAGGTAGGGCTGCCGCAGGACATACTGGTTGGCTTGCTGATTCAGGCGACCAGAGAGCGTCCGCCCAACGCGAAGATGCCTGTGCTAAATCCCGGCGTGGTAAGCGACGCCGAGGTTGCCGACATTGCCGACTACCTCTGGAGCTTGACACCTGCCCCCGCACGGGTGATCCCGCTCGGTAACGCGCAGGCCGGAGCTGCCCCGTATGCCGCCAACTGCGCCTCGTGCCACGGGGCAAGGGGCGAGGGTGGCGCCGGTCCTCCCGTTGCGCTGATGGCAGCCGGGTTGAAAGCAGTGGGGTTGCCTGATGCGGTAATGCACGCTCTCGTCAGGCTGGCCACGCGCTCAGGCTCGCTGCCCAACATGCCGGCCTTCACCCCGGCGCAGTTGAGCGATGCGCAGTTGGCCGACATCGCCGCTTTCATCGTTTCCCTTGCTCCCACGGGACCTCCGCCAGGAGCGGCCCCGGCCCCACCCGCGCCGGCTGGTGGCACGAGCTCGGATAATGCCATGCCTCTGGAAGGCACTGTGAGCGGCGTCCTGACGGACCAGCGCGTCTGGTACAGGTTCGAGTTCGATGGTATCGGGTCGCAGGGCCTGGTGATGAACTTCGCGCCGGCCGATGTGGAGACCGACCGCATCAACAATCTGGTTCGTTTCAGGGTGTGGACGACTGTTTGCAATAGGGTAGGCGAGTGCAAACTGACCGACATCGGCGGCGGTACCCGCTCCGGTCAGCCATTAGGCGTCAAGTACTGGAGGACGGGCGGTCCTGCCAGAACCTTCTTCGTCGAAGTGATCAACGACTCCGGCCAGACGATTCGCTACGCCCTGGCCAACGCCGGCACCACCTATCCGCCACGAGGGCTTGAAATCCCGTAATCCCGACCACATAGGCTCCTTGAGCCAATGCAACAACTCGACGGCCAGCGGTTCCGCGACGGAACCGCTGGCCGCTTCGTACACCGCACTACTTAACGCACCCGAGCCAGGGCAGTCCCCTCTCCCTCTGGTCCTTCCCTCGTTATTTATTGCTGGCGAGGGAAGGACTGGGAGAGGGTTAGGGTGAGGGTCGTTCTCCCGCTTGCATCAGTATCCCCGGTTGCAGAATCGACTTGCGTCTTGACACTGTACGTCGTCCGTCGTACAATTTGGTTGGCGATATGAAAGAGCCAACAAGAGCTTTGCGCTGAGGAGCGAAAATGGCGCCGATAACCATCAAGAGCGAACGCTTGGAGGCGCGTGTCACACGGCAGCAGAAGGAACTGGTCCAGCGAGCTGCAGATCTATCCGGACGCAGCCTAACCGACTTCATCGTGAGCAGCCTCCAGTCGGCAGCGGAGGAGACCATCCGCACCCATCAGGTGATCGAGTTGACGGCACGCGATACCGAGGCCTTCGTGAGCTCGTTGCTGAATCCGCCAGTGCCGAACGAACGGTTGCGCGCCGCGGCGCGCCGCTATCGACAGATTATGGAAGAGTAGTGCCAGGCAAGCGTTACCGATTCGAGCTGCTGGACAAGCATCACCGGGAGTCGGACTTCGCTTGCGGCGTCGAGTCGCTAGACAACTACTTTCGTCGGCAGGCCAGCCAGCACCAGCGTCGTGGGCTCGCCGTGCCGTACGTTCTCGTAGACACCGACGAGGCCCGCGTCGTGGGCTATTACACGCTCAGCATGCTATCGCTGCGGCCCACCGCGCTCCCGCCTGAGATAACCAGGAAACTGCCCGCCTACGACCTGTTTCCGGCTGCTTTGCTTGGACGACTGGCCGTCGATCATCGCTATCAGGGTCATGGATTCGGCGAAATCCTGCTCATAGACGCCCTGTGTCGCGCCTTGGAAGGCGGCCGTGCGGTTGCTGCTATGACAGTCGTCGTGAGAGCGAAAGACGACGATGCCCGTGTCTTCTACGAGCGCTACGGTTTTGTCCGCTTTGTGGATGACGAATATGACCTGTATTTGCCAATGGGAACCATCGAGCAATTGGGGCGAGATCGAGGAAACATCGAATGAAGCAAGATAGCAATCTATCAAGCGATGGCAATGTTGTTCACACATTTGACTTGCTGGGGCACTTTATGTTATTGTAACAGGTGACATATATGTCACGCTCCCTTCAAATCTGAGAACTAGCTTGTCGGAGGATTGAGCCTGTGTCGACAACGAAAGCAGGGCGGTGGTCAGAGATGCGGGAACGCATTGTCAATACCCCCGAGCTCCGCGAGCAGTACGAACGCACTAAGCATACTATTGCCTCGATGAGGCAGGTTTTAACGGAGATCGACGATGAGAGAGAACGTGCTGGCCTTTCAAAGGCAGAACTGGCTCGTCGTGTTGGGATGACTCCTTCCGTGGTTCGCCGTCTGTTTTCATCGCAATCCAGTAACCCAACGTTAGGGACGGTGATAAGTATGGCTGGTGCGCTTGGTATGGAGATCGAGTTAAGGCCGCCAAAACAGCCCCTGCACGCAGGGACCTGTACATCGAAGTTCCGTAGCCCGTCGCGCGGTCGCGGGTGTGCGTAAGTGCCAGTAGAGCCCTGGGATATTATGACTTACGGACCTTCTGGCAAGACGGCGCTCACCGTCACGCGATAGGTGATCGTCACCGGCGCCCCGACATTTACCGCCCCGGTCCACGTCAGCGTTCGGCTGGCTTCGACAAAACCGATGGATCCGGAGGTCGCACTGGCGGAGCCAGCGGCATACTCCACCCCTGAAGGCAAGACATCTGTCACACGCGCCGCGACGGCGTTCTCGGTCCCTGTGTTGTTCAGCCAGATCGTGTAGGTAAGCGGCTGCCCCGGACCGATGCTGGCGGCGCTCGGCGTCTTGACAGACGAGGAGAGGTTGGGCCTGCTGGTGATCGTCGTTGTCACGGACGTCATGGTCGGCGCACCACCTCCCCATACATCTCCGGCCTCCGGTCCCGGAAAATAGGACGATTGGCCCTCGCCTCCACGAGCACTTCCCGCTCCAAAACGGCGAAGATCACCTCTTCCTCCTGGCTACCGGACTGCGCCAGAATCTCCGACGTCGGGGCGGTCACGATACTGTGCCCGGAGAACACGGTGTCGTCCTGGACGCCCACCCGATTGCAGGCGACGAAGAAAACCTGGTTCTCCATCGCGCGCGTCATCGCCCTCGCCTCGAATCGCCGCAGCTCGATTGCTCCCTTCGACGGCGCGGCGAAAACGCAGCAGATTATCTCGGCGCCCTTCAGCGCCAGCACCCGCGCCAGCTCAGGGAAGCTGGCATCGTAGCAAACCATCATCCCGATGTTGCCCAGATCGGTCTTGAACACCTCGGTACTGGCCCCCTGGTAGAAGTAGTGCTTCTCCTCCGAGGGCAGGTGCAGCTTGTGCTGAACCCCCAGCACCTCGCCACAAGGCCCGATCATGACCGCCGCGTTGTACATCGTGGCCGGGATCGCCGGGTGCGCCTCGCACAGTCCCGCGACTATGTGCACGCCCAACTCGCGGGCAGCCTCGCCCAGGGCCTCCGTCGTCGGACCGGGGATCGGCTCGGCCGCTTCGACGAACCTGCCGGCACACCCACCGTCGCGGGGCTTGACGTAGCCGCTGTTGCACAGCTCGGGAAAAACCACCAGGTCCATTTCCCCTGAGCGGGTAGCCTGCCGCAACCGTTCTAGCATAACCAGGCGGTTATGGGCGACATCCATCCAGGCCACGTCCATCTGGACCACGGCCACCACGACTTTGTCTTTCAATGCTACCTCACAGAGCGAAATGTCTTGCTCATCGTATGTAAGTTTCCCATGCCCTTGGCAGAGCGCCACCAAGGATGAAAAAGGGAGGGACGCTCACCGCAAAGGGCGCAAAGAACGCAGAGATTTTCTATGATTTCCTTTGCCCCGATACTTTCAGTTCACGTAATGTATCGGGGCTTTGCGCTCTCTGCGTTCTTTGCGGTTCACGTATTTTCGTGCTACTTCGTCGGAATCCCCAGCAGCTTGCGATTCAGGTCCACCAGTTCGTTGATCTGCTTGGTTTTCTCTGCTCCGTCCTCGAACACCAGTTGTATCTTCGCGTCGCACAGCATCTTCGCCGGTACGGAGGCATCACACGGTGCGGCTGGCCCGCGTCCCGTCTTGTTCCAGAGCTCCAGCCCATCTTTGCTCGCCAGGAATGCCGTAAAGAGCTTGGCCGCGTTGGGATTCGGCGCGCCCTTGGGCGTGTAGACCCCGGACCGCAAAACGACCGTGGGGCTTAGAGAAGCGATCTTGATGGGAGCACCCTTCTCTATTATCGATGTCAGGATGCCGAGTGTGCTGGTGCCCATGTGCAGCTCCCCGCTGGCGACCTTCTCCGCCAGCAGGGGTTGATTTGTCTCCATCGCGAGCTGCTGTGCCTTCAGTCCGTCCAGAAACAGCTCGTACTTCTGCCTGTCCCACGTCCCTTGTATGTTCATCGCCTCAAAACCAAACACGCTCGATACCGTGGCGATGCCCAGTTTCTGGCCTTTCCACTTCGGCAAAAGCAGGTCTTCCCACTTCCTGGGCACGTCCGCCTCCGCTACGGTCCTGGTGTTATAGAACCAGCCGTAGGGCGAATCGTAGGCGGCAAGGAACCGGCCGTTGAGAGAGATGCTCTCTTTGGGAATATCGGCCACGCTGGCCCAGTCGAAGCTCAGCAGGAGATCCCTCTCCAGCAGCGGCGATATGATGGACAACCCCGCGGTGGCGACGTCCACCGTCAGGCGTCCGGCGGCCGCCTCGGTCAGGATGCGGTTCACGGTGTTCGTCGAAGATACCTTGACGACGGCCACCTCGATCCCCGGGTACTTCTTCTTGAAGCCCCCGGTCAGCAACGCCAGCTCCTCGTCGGTGAAACTGGGCGAGTAGTAGTTGACTTTGCCTTCTTTCTTCGCCGCCTCGTAGAGCGCTTGCTCCGCGCTGGCCGCCGGCTTTGCTACCGCCGTCGGAGTGGCGGGCGCCGTAGCAGGGGCCGGCTTAGCAGCCGTGGTCGGAGTAGGGGCCGCGGCCTTCGGAGCCGCGGTGGCCGCGGCCGGGGCCGCTTGCTTGGGAGCCGGCGTCGGCGTGGGTATGGCGGCCTGGCAAGCCACCACCAGCGTTGCGACCAGTCCTACCGCTAGCAGACATAGTACACGTCTCATGTCACCCTCCTTAAAATAGTTCTACAAAAAACACATCCGTTGTAGAGGCGGTTCGCGAACCGCCCCACAGGCATCAACTTAAGCAATCCCTACGCCCGTAGACGTACGACCTTAATGTAGGGGCGAACGGCGTTCGCCCTACGATCTCTAGAGTCCACTCGTGTGCCTATCCAGCGCGCAAAACGTCGGCACGATGCCCCCTTGATCGGTGTTCCCGGCGATTTCACACATCTGCATACCGACGATGCGGGCGAACGCCGTTCGCCCCTACGTTAACCACGTCGCTGGCCGATCACTCTGAAACAAGCATTTGCCCCAATTGATGAGCATGGGGATGCGACTAATCGCGCCCCTCCCTCTCCAGCAGCGTCTGCCTGGCCACAAAGTACGTCACGAAGGCCGAAACCAGCATCAGCATCACCGCGATGGCCGATGCGTACTGGAATTCGCCCTGTGCCATCCACTGGAACCACAATCTCGTGGAGACAGTCTCGTTACCTGCCGAAATCAACATCAGTGGGATAGTTGCGTCGCGTAAGGCGTGGATAAACGCCCACAGCCAACCCCGAAAGAACGATGGCCATATCAGCGGCAGCACAACCCCCCTCATCGTCCACAGCCAGGCCACGCCGCTCGTCCACGAAGCCTCCTCCAGCTCGCGATGGAGCTGCAGGTAGGCAGCGTACATTACGCGCGACCCGTACGGGATGAACCGCGTCACCAGAGCGATGACGATTATCCACAGCGTGGCGTAAATCGGCAGCGGAATAGAAACATAGAAGAACATGATCGCCAGCGCCGCGATGACGCTGGGAACACCCTGCGCCAAAAAGGCCACACGTTCGGGGAAAGAACCCGCGCGAAAGCCCGAGCGAACGGAGAGCCAGGCCATCATGGTCGCCAGCACCATCGTCGCCGTGGCCGTTACCACGGAGATTACCGCCGTATTTCTCACCGCTTCGAACAGAAACTTGTCGCCAATTGCTTTGACGTACATCTTGAAGTTCACCTGGCCGAGCGCCGCCAGGCTGAAATCGCCGTACGGGGGGCCAACGCTCTTCCAGATCAACACGCCCAGGGGAAGAACAATCACCACCAGGAAATACGCCGCAACCGCCGCGAAAACGGGGTATCGCCACTTTCCCAGGTCGATTAGCTGCGTCCGGTAGCCGCGGCCCGTCACCGTGACGAAGCGCTCTTTCTGCCGTACCATCTTGCCGTAATAGAAGATTAGCGCCCCGGCGGCTATCATCACCAGCACCGCATAGCCGCTGGCGAGTCCGTAGTCGGGCACGCTGCCGGTCCTGTGAATCAGAAAATAGATCCATGTGCTCAGCACAAAGGTGTTCCCCGGTATCCCGAGAATGGCCGGCAGCTCGAAGGTCTCCATGGCGACGATAAAGTAGAAGATCGCCGCCCCAACTATACCCGGCCGCAACAAAGGCAGGGTGACGTGTCGCAGGGTTTTCCACCAGCTCACCCCTGATAGCCGGGCGGCCTCCTCCAGCGCCGGGTCCATCCGCGCGAACGTTCCCGATACCATAACGTACATCCCAGGCACGAGAATGGTCCCGGTGATCAAGATCATGGCTGGAATCGTATATGCGTCCAGCGGACCTCTTCCAGAAAGCCCAAGCGCCCCTCTGATAAGAAGGTTCAGCGTCCCATTCGCAGGATTGGCGAGGAGCGTCCACGCGAAGGCCGCCACAAACGGCGGCAGCGCCATCGGCGCCAGCACCGCTGCCAGCACCGACGAGCGCAGTGGAATCGTTGTGCGCTCGATCAAGAACGAGAACGCAACCGCCAGCGACAGCGAAACCAGCACGGTGCCGACAGCATAGGTAAGGGTATTGCCCAGCAATCGGTAGGTGTCCGGCGAGCCAAGAATCCCCGTGAAGTTGTCCAGCGTGAAAGCAGTGGCCTCAAACGGAAGTCGATCCTGAGTGCTGCGTACGCTGCTAAACAGCAGCATAAAAAGCGGCGATCCAACCAGATAGACGACCGAGACCACAGTTATTATGCCGACAACCGATTCCCACGGGATGGTCAGTCGCCATCCCCTCTCACGAGCCACTGGATAGGCAACTCCGCTCATTCGACGGTGCCTCGATTCCTCAATACCTTCGCCCAAATGGTTTCCGGTGCCCACACCCAAGCGCGTAGGGGCGGACGGTCCTGCCCTGTCCGCCCTGGGTGGGGCGGGGCACTGTCGCCATTTTGCACCAAGAACTATTTAGCGTCCCCTAAACGTCGGCTTCCTCTTCTCGAGGAAGGCGGTCATGCCCTCCTTGAAGTCCTCCGTCTGCAGGGCGATGTGCTGGGCATAGGTTTCGAAGTACTGCTGAGTGGTCCAATCGTGCTTGAGGCCGAGCAATACGGAGCGCTTGATCAGCTCGATCGCCACAGACGGTCCGTTGGCGATCTTCGTCGCCAGTTCCATCGTGGCCTTCATCAGATCCTCCGGGGGCACCACCCTGTTCACCAGCCCGATCCGCTCCGCCT
>JACQUC010000180.1 GCA_016210495.1 Chloroflexota bacterium | reverse complement strand
GTAGCATTGCCTCCAAGATTACAAACTCAAGCCCGATCAAGTTCTGCCGCTCTTGCAACTTTGCCGCCTTCTCGCCTACATGGTTGACACAGATCCTGGCTTCGGCTAGCATTTGTTCGAGTCCTTCCGCGGAAGGACGCCTGCTCACTCATTGGGGTATCCTCCCTTCCGGTGCGGACTTCCGGCGGGGTTCAACTGCCTAATAGGATACCCCATTTCTGTTTCCTTGCCTACATCTATGTCATCCACTCTTGCGAACAGGTGTCCGAATTGACAAAGTCGTCCACAAGGGATATAAAGCCATAGGGTGGATGACATAGATGTAGGCATGCAGTAGGCCCAGCGGATGGCGGCCTGGGCAAGAGGCCACTTTCAGCCCGGCAGGTACGCCTCCAGGGGCGATTCGGAGTGTCTCGACAGCCCAAATCGGCATGCAAAGCGGCCGTAGCGGCGGCGCAGGAGCGCTTCACTGTTCTCATGCCTACATTCATGTCATCCACCCAAAGCCATACGTACAGACAAGTTGTGGGGCCAGGGCCAGGATCCACTCGTGAGGTGAGCGGATCGCCGCGCCCCAAATACGGGCAGCAAGGGGGAATGAGCGATGTGGAGTGATGCTCGATCTGACAAATACGAAGTTTTGAGCCCATGGGCCGAGGTCGATCCGTCTCCGGTGCGGGGACTTTCTCCCCGCCTGGCTGACTTGGAAGGGAAAACTATCGGTTTGTTCGACGATCATAAGCCGACGGCGAGTCTTATTCTGGGGGTGGTCGAGACCAGGCTTAAGCAGAGGTTCCCAACCCTGACATTCAGCCGGTTTCGCATCAGGCACGGAGTCCTGGAGGAGGACACCGCAGGAGAAGAAAGGGCAAAGCTTGCGGCCTGGGCGAGCGGCGTCGACGCGGTTGTCGCCGCGGTTGGCGATTGAGGGTCGTGCACCAAGTACCTTGTGTACGATGCATCTAGAATAGAGAGCCTGGGCAAGCCCGTGGCAGCGATCGTGAACGAGGAGTTCCTGAACGACGCGCGGTCGGCCGCATCGATCAAAGGCGTGCCTGCCCTACGGCTGGTGCACGAAAAGATAGCGCCGGATGAGAAATCGATGGCGAAGATCGAGCCGAGAACGATCGATGTGATGGACAACATCATCGCGGCGCTTACCGGCGCGCTCACCGCCGAGGAGCTGGTCCCAACTATGGAAGAGGAACGACCTGCGAGGATTGTGTTCAGGGGAGACCTCCAGGAGGTGAATCAGTTCTTCTACAGGCGGGGATGGGGCGATGGGCTGCCGATCTATCCTTCCACCGAGGAGGCGGTGGCGGAGATGCTGACGGGGACCGATCTACCTGCCGAGCATGTGGTGGCCAAGATCATTCCCCGCCTGGGGAAGGCCACAGTGGAGAAGATCGCCATTAACGCCGTGATGGCAGGGGCGCTGCCGACTCATATGCCCGTGCTGATAGCGGCGGTACAAGCTATAGTGGATCCGGAAGCATACTTCGGTCTGTTCGAGGTTAGCACTTGCTCGTTCGCGCCATTTCTCGTGGTGAACGGCCCGATTCGTCGTGAGCTGAACATCAACTGCAGCAGCGGCACTCTCAGTCCCGGAGACATTGCCAACTCCGCCATCGGGCGGGCGTTATCGCTTATCATTAAGAACGTAGGAGGGGCGCGAAAAGGGGTCGAAGATATGGGGGCGCACGGCAACCCCGGAAAACACGGGATGGTGGTGGCAGAGAACGAGGAGGCAAGCCCGTGGGAGCCATTGCACGTGGAACAGGGGCTGAGCGGAGACGACAGCGCGGTTAGCCTAGTGTTCTCCCGGGGGTATTACGCCCTGCCGGCTTACGGCACTGAGCCCCAGGATATTCTGCAGACTGTGATCTACAACGTTCCGCCGGATAGACCTGGGACACTATGTGTCCTGATGAATCGGACCTATGCCGAAATAATGGCGGAGGCAGGCTGGACGAAACAGGACGTCAAGGAGTTCATTGCCGAGCACACGCGGAGTCCTCTGTATCAATACAACGCCATCTTCGCGGAACGGGACCCCAAGGCACGCTATCCGTTGAAGGCGATGGATTCGATCGGCCTGTTCACCAGCCCGCAAGATATCACCATCTGTGTCAGCGGCGGGCCGGGTAACTTTCTGGGCCTGACGCTGACCGGACACTCGTGGAAAAGGCCACGCCCCGTGACCAGGAAGGTGGAAACGCCCAAGAACTGGGAGCAGGTGGTGCGAAAGTATCAGAACCTCGTCCCGAGATACGCGCGATACTAAGATCGATCATCGGCAGGTAGCATATGACTGCCCCGGAAAACGTGGAACGTTGGCAATACCCTTCTTTCGAGAGCCATATCGACCCGTCGCACGTGGCGCTCGTTGTGGTAGATATGCAGAACATAAGCGTTAACCCGGCTTATGGCTCCACCAAGTTGTTGGTACAAAGGGCTCCCGAGGTCGCCGTGCCTTATCTGAATCGCCTGAAGCAGACGATCATTCCGAACATTCGGATGCTCCTGGCGTTCTTCCGCGAGCATGGGCTCCCAGTCGTCTACCTGACCATAGGGTCCGAGCGCGAAGATGGGAAAGACCTTACGCCTCGTTTTCAGCGGCGAATCCTGCAGATGTTGGCCATCGCCGGTGTTCGCACCGTGGCGGTGCGCGGCACAATCGAGCACCAGATAATCGACGAGCTGTTACCCAGACCCGGCGAGCTGGTGATCAACAAGACCTCCTACAGCGCGTTCAATTCCACCAGCATCGACCAGACGCTGCGAAACATGGGTGTCACCGGACTGATATTCGCCGGTGTGGGTACCAGCGTATGCGTAGAGGGCACCGCGCGCGACGCCTCAGACCGGGGCTATTCCTGTATCCTGGTGGAGGACGCTTGCACATCGTTCGATCAGCCTGCCCACGAGGCCACGATGAGGCTCTTCGCTCGGGCCTACGGCGACGTTCGCACCACCAAGCAGGTCATTTCGGACCTGGCTCGTGGACTGGGGGCGTGAAACCGTAATCCCTCCTCGCTCCCTCAAGCGTTATGTAGCCGTTGCGGAGGTCCGACTTAATTCTCTCGGGATCGCGCAGCCGGGCGTCGCCGAAGCCGCCACCGCCGGGGAGGAGAAGGGTTACGTACTCGCCCTGGTTAAGGGTAACTTCGGCCTTTGGCTCACCGATGGGGACGCCGTTCTTGAAGATGGCGCCGGGCGTGCCGTCACGGCCGCCGAGCAAGCCTCGCGCAGGATGCTGGATTCTCTCCGTGAGCAGGAAGGCCCTGGTGCGGAAAGGGGAAGCCGATCCGATCGTTACCCTCTGGGCCAGGCCGCCTCGGTGCTGGCCGGGGCCGGCGGAATCGGGCACAAGCTCCTTCTCGCCCACGAAAAGGCCCGTGCTGTTCTCGATCACCTCCACCTGCACGCTCCCTACGTTGCTGGGAATGCACAGGCAAGAGATGCCGTCGCTCTGGGCGCTGGCTCCCTGTCCCCCGTTGGCCGTCAGGCCGTGGGCGACGTAGACCTCCCCGGTTTCCCGCTGGCCGTGGACGATCAGACCCCAGAACGGTGCGCTGGCGTCGGCGTTGATCCTGTCGGGGATGACCTTAGCCAGAGCGCCGAACACGGCGGCCTGGATGAAATGGGCGCTCAGGTATCTGGCCGACACCGGTGCAGGGAACTTAGGGTTCAGCACCGAGCCTTCGGGAACCAGCACCTTGACGGGCTTGCACGAGCCCTCGTTGTTAGGCACAAACGGGCATATGGCGCACTTGATGGCATAGACCGCGTAGGCATAGGTGTAGTTGTAAACCGAGTTGATCCCAAAGCCGACCTGCGGCGAGGTGCCGGCGAAATCTATTTCGATTTCGTCATTGTCTATCGTTACGGAGGCTTGGACGGTCAGGGGATGGTCCCACCCGTCGAAGACCACGGTGTCGGAGAACGTGCCGTTGGGGATCTTCCGGATGGCTTCGCGCATCGCCCGCTCCGAGACTGCCTGGACCGAGGTGGCCAGAAGGGTCAGATCGGCCAGCGCGTACTCGCGCAGGAAATCGATAACCCGCGCCTCGCCGGTCTTGCAGGCGGTGATCGCCGCCTCGATGTCGCCCATTACCTCGCGGGGAATCCTCACGTTCCTGGTGATGAAGCTCTGGACTGTTTGGTCGATAACCCCCTTGGAGTACAGCTTCACCGTCGGGATGAAAAGGCCGCCTTCGAAGAAATCCTTGGTGTCCGGCGAGGCACCCCGGCCCCCGATGTCCGGCAGGTGCAGGGTTATGCCACAGAAGCCCACCAGCCTCTCTCTGAAGAAGATCGGCAGCGCCACAGACAGGTCGGGCAGGTGCCCGCTGGAGACCCACGGATCGTTGGTTATGATCACGTCGTCTTCGCTCAAGCTCTCGGGCGGGAAGACGCTCAAGAAATGCCTGACCGTGCAGGCTATCGTCCCGATGAACGACGGGATGGTGCGGGTGTTCTGGGCCACCAGGTTCCCCTCGGCATCCAGCAGCGCGCAGCAGTAGTCGTTGGAGCCCCTCACCACATTGGAGAAGGCCGTGCGTTCGACTGCCGCGGCCATCTCGTCGACAATACTTATGAATCGGTTCCACCAGACATCCAGCGTTATCGGGTCGATATTCTGCACAATGGCTCCTCTGTGCTATTATCCTTGTCGTAACTGGACAAACAGGTTCAGATAAGGATCGACGGTAATCCGGTCCCCTGGCCCTATCACCGAGGTGGATTCCCTTTGCTCCACGATGGCCGGCCCTTGGATCGCCATTCCGGGACGCAGATGGTAGTGGTCGTACACCAGCACGTCGAGGAAACCCTGGAGCGAATGGTAATAGGCCGGCCGCTTCCCCTTGAGCGCCCGGTCCGGGCCATCAGACGCTTCTTCGTAGTTTCTCGCCTTAAGGGGAGTCGTCTTGCCACGAACAGTCAGCCTCCAGTTGACCAACTCCACAGGCATGGTCATCATCGCCCGTCGCCGATACAACTCGAAGTATCGGTCGTAGAATGCCTGTTCGAAGCGCTCGGCGTCCTCTTTCTCCAGAAAGTCAAATGGAATGGGCACGTTCACCTCGTAGCCCTGGCCCCGGTAGTGCATGTCGGCCGTTCTCGAGAACTCTATTTCATCGCGGGAAAGGCCGGCAGGAGCTATCAGATTGACTGCCTCCTCTTCCATCTCCCGATCCAGCGCCTTGAACGCGGCCCAGTCCATTTTGTCCAAAGGCGACACAAAGCTGCGCACGCAGTCGATTGCCACGGGCGTCGCCATCAAGCCCACCGCCGAGAGAACGCCGGCCGATAGCGGGCATAACACCCGCCTTATGCCCACGCGACGGGCAACCTCGACCGCGTGCACGGGGCCCGCGCCGCCGAACGCCAGCAGGGTGTATTGACGGTAGTCTTTTCCTTCCTCGGCCAGGTGCACCCGTGCGGCGTTGGCCATGTGCTCGTTAACCATCAGGTTGACGGCTGCTGCTGCCTCGAGGATGGAGAGGCTCATCGGCTCGGCGATGCCGTTCCTGATCGCGCTTTCGGCCAGGTCCTTGCTGAGCGGCATCTTGCCGCCAAGAAAATATGAGGGGTTGAGGTATCCCAGAACCAGGTCGGCATCGGTAACCGTGGGCTGGTCTCCTCCCCGCCCATAACACGCTGGCCCAGGCACGGCGCCGGCACTGTGTGGTCCGACCTGGACCAAGCCCATATCGTCCACACTGGCGATGCTGCCGCCGCCGGCGCCGATCTCGACCATGTTGATGACCTGTATCTTGAGCGGCAATCCGCTCCCCTTCTTGAAGCGGGCTACCCGCGCCACTTCAAACCGGTTGACCACGCTCGCCACTCCGTCGCTAATCAAGGCGATCTTGGCGGTTGTGCCTCCCATGTCGAAGGTGACCAGGTTGCGGATTCCAGTCAGCTTGCCATAGAAAACACCGGCCATGGCCCCGGCGGCAGGGCCAGATTCGACCAGTCGCACCGGAAAGCGACGTGCGGCATCGGCAGTAACGACTCCGCCCCCTGAGTGCATGAGGTACAGCCCCCTCGTGATCCCCACGTCTTCTAGAACCTCGTCGAGTGCTGCAAAGTGCGCCCGCGCGATGTGCAGAACGTAGGCGTTGGCCACCACGGTCGAAGATCGTTCGTATTCACCTATCTCCGGCACAACTTCAGAGGAAATGCTGACCTCCACCTCGGGCATTATCTCCTTCGCCACTGCCCTCGCCTTCCCCTCGTGCGCTGGGTTGACATAGGAGTGCAGAAAGCAAATAGCCAATGATTCCACATCCTCCCGCTTCAGATCAGCCAGGGTGCCTCTCAGCCCATCTATATCCAGCTCCTGGATTACCTTCCCGGTCTTGTCCATTCGCTCCGTGATTCCTTTGCGCAAGTAGCGCGGAACCAGCGGCGGTGGCATCTTCAGGAAGAGGTCGTATATGTCGTAGCGCCATTCCCGGCCTATTTCGATCAGGTCCCGGAAGCCCCTGGTGGTGATAAGGGCCGTCTTCTTCCCTTTTCGCTCTATCAGGCAGTTGGTAATCAGCGTTGTGGCGCCTCGGACGGGTCGCGAAATGGCCTCTCCTCGGATGCCGATTTGCGCCATAAGCTCCTGTATGCCGGCGCTCACGCCGATTGCCGGTTCTTCGGGAGTGGTCAGCACCTTGGCCACTGCTACATCGCCCGTGGTCTCGTCGAGCAACGTGATATCGGTAAACGTTCCACCGACATCGAAACACAACTCGTAGCCCAAAGAAATCCCCCCTGCTGTCACGGTAGTCTGTGTTGAGCCTAGCCGTCAGCGTCGGCCTCTTGGGTTGAGGGCGGCGGCCAGGCCATCGCCAGTATGTTGACTGCAACCACTCTAGCATTAGCACCATCGTGCGTCAACGACCGAATGGCCCGATACCCGTGCGACGGTCGCGACTATGGTACTGGTATCAAGGTACACGTGGAGGCCGTGCGGAAGCGGGCAATCTGCCGCGTCGGATGCCTCAGTGCCAGCAGCAACTACCAACCGGTGGGGTAAAACCCCTGGTGTGCAGGGGCTCGCTTGTGCGAAGCGACTGGAGGGGGCACCTGCGCAGTGGCGTGCCCGCGTCGCACAGCTCCGGTCCCAGGAATGTCCTGTAAGGGCAGCCTTCCGGCCCGGCGTTTCCTACGCACAGACAGCCTGCGGTACCGCTCTCGACCAATACGGTCGAGAGCGGACGGGCCGTATCGTGCCTACCAATGGGTGTCTCGAAACGCGCGTATGAAATCGATTTCCTCCCTTGCCGGCAAACAGAAACCGGCCATCGAGTACGATGGCCGGTTTCGCTACTGGCTCCCCGAGGGCTAAGCGACCAAGTTGAGGATGCTCGACCATTCGAGGTATCCTGAACCCTCAGATCACGGCTTCCATCTGGCTGACAGTATTCTGTTCGGACACTGGCCGAACTGTGAACAACTCAATTCTACCAGTACGCCAGTGGGTCGCAATATCCAGATTGGACAAAGATTGGTGGCAAGGTTTTGTGTAGATGGTCTGAACCGCTGATTGACGCAGATTATTGGATTGCGCAGATTACCGATATTTGGCATCTGCGAAATCCATTAATCTGCGTAATCCGCGGTTCGGACACTTCGAGCTTGCCACAGAGCCTATCAGAGAATACAATTGTCGTATGATCCGACGGCGGGCCGACGCCTGACTGGGTACGGAAGGGGGTTCAAAGGGGTGAGAAAGACTGAGCCGCTGACAGCCTTATTGGCCGATGCCCCGAGCAACTGGTGGTAGCGCCAGCCCGCTCAACCCGATTGTGCTCAAATAACCGTCAGTTGGCCAGTCCCTGCGAATGGTGAGGACTGGCCATTCTTCTGATAACCGACGTTCGGCCGAGGCTTGGCGAGAATAACACAAGTATTCCGTACACTACCTCTGCTTCAAGCAGGGAAGACGGTGACGGTTTCTCGTACCTGAATTCGCACGCGGTCCCCGGGGGCAAACCTGGCGCTTGGCGCCAACCTGGAGCGCATCTTGCGGCCCGATGCGAGACGTACCGTTACCAACTGGTCGTGGCCAAAGAACTCCCTCAGTACGACTTCGTGCGGGCTCTCGGAATCGGCCACAAAGTCGACGTTCTCGGGTCGCACCATCACTTCGACGTTGCCGTTATAGGCGTTTTCGCAGCGGAGGAGGCCTAGCTCGCAGGAGACTTGTCCATTGGCAGCTTTTCCCGCAAGGAAGTCGGAGTCGCCGACGAAAGTTGCGGCCGCTCTGCTGGCCGGGCGCCTGTAGAGACCCTCCGGGTCCGCCACCTGCACGATCCGGCCCTCCAACATGAGCGCCACCTCGTCGGCCAGGCTCAACGCTTCTTCCTGATCGTGGGTCACGAAGACCGCCGTTGCTCGGGCGGCAAGCAGGATGTCACGAACCTCGGCCCGTACCCGCGCTCGGAGCTCGGCATCCAGATTGGAGAACGGCTCGTCCAGAAGGATCACCTCCGGCCCGGGTGCAAGAGCTCGCGCCAGGGCGACCCGCTGCTGCTGCCCACCGGAAAGCTCGTGGGGCATGCGCCGCTCGAGGTCGCTGAGTCCGACCAGCGCCAGAATCTCTGACACACGCGACCCATTATGATTGCTATTGGTCAAGCCGTAGGCAACGTTTCTGGCTACGTCGAGGTGGGGGAAAAGGGCATAGTCCTGGAACACCATCCCTACTCGCCGTTTCTCCGGAGGAATGAACGAGCCATTTCCCGCCATCACCCGGCCGCCGATCTCGATCGAGCCCGCCTCCGGAACCTCGAAGCCCGCCAGCAGTCGCAGCGTCGTGGTCTTGCCGCACCCACTGGGGCCAAGCAACGCGAGAATGCACCCCGTGGGGAGGCTAATACTCACGGAGTCGACCGCCGTGACGTCGCCATATCGCTTGGTGACATTGACACAACGAATGGCTACGTCACTCACCGCGCAGTCTCCCTTCCGTGCGGATCAACAAGACGATGGACAGTCCCGATACGAGGACCAGCAAGAGGGCTGGAGCAGCGGCGGCGGCGAAAAACGCCCCCGACGTGGCCGACCAGATGGTGGTGGCCAGCGTCTTGAAGCCGATGGGGCTCAAGAGGAGCGTAGCCGGTAACTCCTTCATCGTGGTGAGGAACACCATTGCCAGGCCGGCGAGGATACCCGGGCGGACCAGTGGAAGGGTGATCGTCGCCAGCACCACGGGATGCGTTCGCCCGAGGCCACGGCCGGCCTCTTCCAAGCGCGGACTGACCTGCAACAGCGAGGTGCGCGTGGCCCCAACAGCCTGCGGGAGAAAGCGCACCGTGTAGGCCAACAGTAGAAGCGCCAGTGTCTGATAGAGAGGAGTGGCGTAGTTCGCGCCGAAGAAAACCAAAGCGAGGGCAATGACGATCCCCGGCAGCGCAAATCCGGCGTAGGTAGCTCGTTCGAGCCACCCGCTCACCTTGCCTGGATAGCGCACGGCGAGGATGGCCACCGGCAGGGCAGCCACCACAGTCACCAGGGCGGCCAGGCCGGATGAATAGGTGGAATTGAGGGCCGCATTCCAGACGACCTCTGGTTGTATGCCTTGCGCCAGGCCCTGCAAGAGCCAGTAGACGAGCACGAACACGGGCAGTATCAGCGCAAGCAAGACGACCAGGCCGCAGAAGACGAGCGAAGGCCAACGCCATCGACCCAATCTCAGAATGGCAGCCGGGCGAATCGAGCCTGCGCTGGAGCGGTGGTAACGAGCTCGACCGCGCGTGCGCGCCTCGACAAGCAGGATCAGCCCTGTAAAGGCGACAAGGAGGAGCGCCAGGAGCGCGGCCATGGTCCGATCGAAGGAGCCCTGGTACTGCAAGTAAATGGCACGGGTGAACGAGTCGAACTGGAGAAGCGAGACGGCCCCGAAGTCGCTAAGGGTGTACAGCGCCACCAGGAGCGACCCCGATGCCAGCGCAGGCCGCAACTGTGGCAGCGTAACCCGCCAGAAGGTGGACCAGGGGCGGTGGCCCAGACTGCGAGACGCCTCCTCGACCGCGGGATCAAGGCTCTGCAGGCCAGCCCGGACGCTCAGCAGCAGGTAGGGGTAGCTGAAAAGAGTGAGCGCCAGCACCGCGCCAGGGAAGCCGTAGATCTCGGGCAGCCGTTCCACGCCCAGTCCAGACAGAAGTTGCTGAAACATCCCCTTGGGACCGAGGGAGGCCACTAGCACGAAGCCTCCGACGTAGGTCGGGATCACCAGCGGCAGAATGGCGAGCACCGACCACAGTTTTCGAAAAGGCAGATCGGTGCGTACCGTCAGCCAGGCCAGCGGAATAGAAATCGCCGCGGAAGACGAGGTCACGAGCAGGGCCAGGCCGGCGGTTCGCAGAAGGACCTCCAGGGTCCGGGTGCGCAGCAGAAGCTGCCAGGTCTCCGCGCCCGCGCCAATGGCGCGGAGAATCAGGTAGGCCACGGGCAGCAGCATTACGAGCACAACCAGTCCGGCGAGAAGCCAGATCAGGAGTGGGGCGGTAGGCACTTGCGGCGCACGCCTCCGGACACCCGTATTCGCAGCCACCAGATGGCGTGCGACTGCACCCTCTACTCTAGCTATCCCTGGGACACTCATACGTCTAAGATCGCCCTCGCCTCTGCACGCAGGACCCTAAATCAGCCTGCTAGAATCCTGCCCTCGCGCGATCTTAGCTTATACTAAGCATCTGAGTTTGTCAACACTCTCGCGGGCCATTTTATTCCACTTGGACGATCGCGTCGGCCACGCATGCTCAAGTTGTCGCTTCACGCTGCGCAGACGAGCGATCAGCAGGTAATGCGCACCCCTGAGATGTGGTCGACATCACCGGTCTGAGTCGCTGTGGCTACCTGTAGGTCCGGGTTTAAGAAGCGCAGTTAACCCGCGACTGCTGCTACCTGTGCAAAAACAGCACGACCAGGAACAGCGTCAAGGGAAAAACTGAAGTGTTCTACGCGTGAACAGCCGCTAGGCGGCAGCACCCCGGGTGCAAAAATAGGTCGAGCCCAGATCGTTGCGCGTCCACACCGGACACCCGGGACAGTTGCAGGCCAGGGAGGTGTTGAGGTCGGTGCATTCGGATTTGCCAACCGCGTGGCTGCAGAACAGCATTTGCACGGCCTGCGGCGCGGGCATGCGAGCAGGTGCTCCTGGAACTGACATCACAGTGGCTTGCGTTTGGCCGATTTGAGCGACCCTGTTTGCAATGCAGGCGCTGGTCTCACGAACGGGACAGTTCGGGCAACGACAATCTCCAAGGTTATCTTTCGTGTATTCGATTCTTGGCACAGTACACCTCCGAGGGATTTTGATGCCAGAAATGCTGCAAGTCCTGTGCCAGGTAGGACACCGGCCACCCGACAGGATCCGGGAGTCGAAGGGTCCCGGCCCCCGTCGGATGGCACCCGATGGGCCTGTCCTTATGCGCGGCTTGTGTTGCCACGCGTTGCTCCTAGAGGGCCCCCGTGTCCCGCAGGAGCTTCAGGGTCTTGTCGAGGTCGGCCAGACTACCCAGGTCCAGCTTGGGGGTCTTTATCTGTGACAGTGGAACCAGGACTGGGTGCGTCTTGATCCCTTCAACGAGGGGGTACTCGAAAGTCTCGTCGGCGAAGTACTGTTGGGCTTCCTTGGAAAGAAGATACTCGACGAAGGTCTCGGCGGCCTTGGGGTTCTTCGCGGTGGTGAGGATGCCCGCGCCGGCCACGTTGATCATTGCGCCCGAATCACCGGCACGGGGATGGTAGTTGCGAGCCGGGAAGGATTCCCCCTGCTCTTTGATGAATCTGAACAGGTAGTAGTGGTTGACAAACCCGACCTGGATTTCGCCGTCACCCACGGCCTTGACGATGCCTGTGTTATTACTGTAGGCCTTGGGGGTGTTGGCCTTGATGCCATCCAGCCACTTGCGCGCCGCCTCGTCGCCGTCGGTGACGCGCAGGGCCGTGACGAACGCCTGGAACGAGCCGTTGGTCGGCGACCAACCGATCTTGCCCTTCCATTTGGCATCGGTGAACCCGAGGAGGGTGTCCGGGAGGTCCTCGGTCTTGAGCACCTTGGTGTTGTAAACCACCGTGCGCGCCCGGCCGGAGAGGCCGACCCACTCGCCCTTCGGCGCGCGGAAGCGCGCGTCGACGCGGTTCAGAATCGAGTCGGGCAGCTTCGCCAGGGCCTGCTGCGCGACGAGGGCGCCGAGCGCACCGGCGTCCTGGGCGAAGTAGACGTCGGCGGGGCTGTTCTTGCCCTCCTCCAGGATGGTCGCGGCCAGCTCCGCCGTGTCGCCGTAGCGAACCTTGACGTCGATTCCAGAGTCTTTCTTGAAGCGCTCGATGATTGGTGCGACCAGCTTCTCCTCTCTGCCGGAGTAGACGGTGATCGTTCCGCCGACTTTCTCGGCAGGCTTGGCCGGGGCAGATGCCGCGGGCTGAGCGGGCTCAACGGCCTTGGTGGTGGCCGGCTGTGCGCTGGGCGCGGGGGCGCCCCCGGCGCAAGCCGTGGCGAAAAGGACCACGACGACGAGGGACAACAGGGATAGGCGCCAGTGATGCATTTGGATGGTTCCTCCTCCTTATGTTGTATGAACTGCCTCGCCAAGTAACGGACGAGGGCGTGTCCCGGCTCAAGTCGGATTCCAACAGGCGAGCTAAGGCCCGGTCATTAGGGCACCGGAACGAACGGAGTTAGTACGGTCTAATCGGTGCGCTTATATTACACGTAGTTTCGGCGTTTGTCAAGCCCTTTGGCAGAGAAAATCCGGACAGTTTACTTGCCTTGTGCTCAAGTCGCAGTGGGTGGGCGATAGTAGAACGAGCCTTGAACCCGGCCGCGCCAGATGCTATATTAGCGACCAGATGTAGCAGGGCTTACTGCGACAAAGTGCAAGAAAGGGGTTCAACTATGAAGGTCCGAAACATCACCGTTTTGGGCTCGGGAATCATGGGCAGCGGTATTACCCAGGTCGCCGCGCAAGCTGGCTTTGACGTCGTCATGCGCGACGTCGAGGATAGATTCCTTCAGAAAGGGATGGATACCATACGAGGCAGCCTGGCCAGGTTCGTCAAGTCTGGCAAGATCGCGCAGGCGGACGCCGACGCCGCGATGGCCAGAATTCGCACTACCACCGATCTGGCCGAAGCGTGCAAGATCGTCGACGTCGTCATCGAGGCCGTGCCCGAAGACCTCGAGCTCAAGAGGCGCGTGTTTGCCGAAATCGACGCGCTGTGCCCGCCGCGCACCATCCTCGCGTCCAACACGTCTCAGTTGAGCATCACGGCCATCGCTTCGGCCACCAGGCGGCCCGACAGGGTTATCGGCGCCCACTGGTTCAATCCGGCGGTGATCATGAAGCTCATCGAGGTCGTTCGTGGTCTGGATACGTCGGACGAGACACTTCAGACGATGCTGGAGTTGGCCAAGGCGTTCGGCAAGGAAACCGTCGTGTGCAAGGATTCGCAGGGCTTCATCACCACGCGTGCCGTGCTGGCGCAACGGGCGGAGTGCTATCGCATGCTCGAAGAGGGCGTTGCCAGCATCGAGGACATCGACAAGGCCATGCGGCTGGCCTTCAACCATCCGATGGGGCCGTTTCAGCTCGGCGATTTCGCCGGGCACGACACGACGCTGCACGCGCTCGAAGGGCTTTGTGAGGTGTACGGTGACCGGTTTCGCCCGCCGCAGATTCTGAGGCACCTGGTCAACGCCGGCAAGCTCGGACGCAAGACGGGGAAAGGATTCTACAACTATACACAGGAAGGCAGCCAGAAAGGATAACTAGTGCTCGGTGCGAAATGGATGATTCGCCTTAGGCGTACGCCCCAGCCCAGGGCGAGGGGACCTCGCCCCTACGTTGTTCAATCAGCACCAGAAACTAACTGGAGGAGTGAAACAGTGGCTTACGAAACAATTCTCTTCGAAAAAGAAGGCCCGGTAGCCATAATAACCTTGAATCGCCCCCAGCGGCTCAACGCGCTGAGTCGCTTGCTCCTGACCGAGCTGGGCCAGGCCGTCGACGAGATCGCCGCGGACAAAGACGCCAGGGTCGTGGTGGTGACCGGCGGCGCCAAGTGCTTCTGCGCCGGGGCCGATATCAGCGAGGCGGCGCACATCTCGATACCCCGCGAGGCCGAGGCGTTTCACAACTTGATCAAGGTCAACTTCTGCAAGCTGGAAGATCTGGACAGGCCCGTCATCGCCGCCATCAGCGGCGTGGCGATGGGCGGCGGGCTGGAGCTGGCGCTGGCCTGCGATCTGCGCGTCGCATCCGAAACAGCGCGCCTGGGTGTCCCCGAGATCAAGATAGGTGCTATACCTGGAGCGGGTGGCACGCAGCGCCTGCCGCGCGCAATCGGCGTGACCAAGGCGAAGGAAATGATCTACGTTGGCGATCCCATCGACGCCGCCGAAGCCTACCGTCTGGGGCTCGTCAACAAGGTGGCGCCTGTCGACACTTTCTTCCAGGAGGCCAAGGCAATGGCGGCGGTTATCGCCAGCCGGCCACGCCTGGCGCTGAAGGCGGCGAAGGCGTCCATCAACAACGGCATCGAGTTGGACCTGCGTCGCGCCCTCGACTTCGAAATCCAGAACGGCGTCTTCTTATATTCGACACGGGATCGGGAAGAGGGAATGAAGGCGTTTCTGGAGAAGAGGGCACCGGTGTTTACGGGGGAGTAGGAAAAGATAGGGACAGGACGAGCGTAACCTCGCTCGTGAGCTGCGGGTACCTTAGCTCCTGCGACGCGGGCGACCAGCCGGTCGCCCCGATGACGTAGGGGCGCGGTTTCCGCGCCCTCGTGCGCCAAGCAGGAAATTGCCGTGAACACCAACGATGTCACGGTGTCTTCGGGCATCGCGCGCGACCAGCCAGTCGCCCCTACATTGGTGCCGCGGGCCTGGCAAGCATCATTGTTTGCACATAGCCGGGCGCGGAGACCGCGCCCCTACGCGATTGGCGCGAGGTCGGCGCCAAAGCAGGGAAGCAACGTGAAGTGGCCCGGCGCGGCCTCCGCGCCCCTACGCGATGGGCGCGGGGTTTCCTGGGGTTCAGATTCCTACAGGCTGCACCCAGATGTGGCCGGCTGCCTGAAGGCCGAGCGTCACCGTCTGCTCAGCATTGCGTAGAGTGATCGTGCCGGCCCACGGCGCTACCTCTGCTACCGTGAGGGCCACGCCGGGTTTCAGCCCGTGGCGCTGAAGGTATTCGAGCAGACGCGGATCCTCTTCCCCGGCCTCGGACACGCGTTCGATGACCACCTTAGCGCCCACGGCCACGTGTTCGAGGCAAATGCTGGACTCCGATACTGCTGGTCCAATACCCGGGATGGGATTGCCATGCGGGCAGGTCGAGGGGTGATCGAGCGCCCTGGAGAGCCTTTCCTCGACCTCGGCCGAGATCGCGTGCTCCAGCTTGCACGCCTCCTCGTGGGCCTTGCACCAATCCAGGCCCAAGACGTCGGTAAGCCACCTTTCCGACAGCCGGTGGCGGCGTACCAGGGCCTCGGCTACACTCAAACCCAGCGCGGTCAAGGATATCTCCTTGCGGTCGTTAAGCGACACGTAGCCGGCCTTGATCAACCGCTTGAGCGTGTCCGTCATCGTCGGCGCCGTCACGCCCTGGCGCTCGGCGAGGCGGGCACTGATCACGGGCGCGGACTCGGAAGTCATAATGTAGATGGCTTCCAGATACTCTTCAATGGTCGGCGTCGTCGAAATCTTCTTCAAAATACACCGCCAAATAGTATTGACACATCCGATTACTTAGACTATACTAAGGCCGCTTAGTTACCAACTACTAACCCGCAGTGGCAAGTGAAGCATACCAAAAGTCGTCCACAATTACAAGATAGGAGCGGCAAGAAATGGTCGAGTCCCTGGTCATCACGCTGCGAGAAGGCATCGAAGCAGCGCTCGTCGTCGGCATCATCCTGGCTTATCTCACCAAAACGGGAAGAAATGCCCTCAACCGGTACGTCTACGCCGGCATTATCCTGGCCACCGTAGCCAGTCTGGCGGTGGCCGGCATGTTCCGCCTCCTCGAGATCGATCCTGAAAACGAGATTATGGAAGGCACCATGCTGGGCGTTGCCGGACTGTTCGTCGCCAGCATGGTCATCTGGATGTGGCGCACGGCCCGCAATATCAAGCGCCAGATGGAGGAGCGGCTGTCCAGCATCGTCGGGGATAAGACCTCTTCGGGCGACCTGGCGAAGCAAGGCGTGGGCTTGCTGGCCTTTACGTTCTTTATGGTGTTTCGTGAGGGCGTCGAGACGGTTCTCTTCCTCGCGGCGGCCACTCTGGGCGACCTCGACGTGCTTAGTTTCATCGGCGGCGCCTTAGGCCTTGGCCTGGCCTTTCTCTTTGCTGTCTTCTTCATCAGGGGCAGCCTGCGCATCAACCTTTCGCGGTTCTTCAGTGTCACCAGCATTGTCCTCTTGCTCCTGGCCGCGAAGTTGCTGGCGGGGAGCGCGCACGAGTTTGCCGAGGTGGGGCTGATACCTATGTCCAAGGAGGTTATGGCCTTCCTTGGCTACTTCGTCCGCGACGAATCGTCGATGATCATCGTCATGGCCTTGCTGGCGCTGCCGATGGTCCTCATCATGTGGGAAACAAAGAAGTCGTCGGCTACGGCGGAGCCCAACGCCGCGCAGCTCACCGCCGCCGAGCGCAGAAAGAAGCTTGCCGCCGTGCAGCGTGAGAGGACGTGGCGTTTCGCGCTTGTCGGTGCGACGCTGCTTATTCTGCTCGCTATGGGCTCGACCGTGCTGGCTGGGCCGAAGTTCTACGATCCAGAACCTGTGGCAATCGCAGCAGTTGGGGGCGCCGTGCGCATTCCCGCCGCCAGCCTCGAAGAAGGCAAGCTCCACAAGTTCGTCGTGCAAGGCAGCGCGACCTCCGCCAGATTCCTGGCGGTCAAGCTCAAGGACGGCACGATAGCCACGGCCCACGACGCCTGCCAGATATGCGGCACAGCCGGCTACATGCAGGAAGGCGAGTTTGCCATCTGCAAGAACTGCAACGCGCCGATCTCTATGCCGACCCTGGGTATGGGAGGCGGCTGCAACCCGATAGCTTTGAAATCGAAAATGAATGGTACCGATATCGAGGTTGCCGTTCGTGACATCGAGGAGGCGAAGCTGGTATTCGGGAAGTAGGTGCCGAAGGCTGATTGAATAATGCTACTGAGAATACTTTCCGAGACCTTCACCAGACGTAAGAAACGACTCGGCCTGGCCGTATTGGCGGTACTGCTTGGCTCCGCTCTGGCCACTGCTTTACTCAGCATTTCCAGCGAGATAATGGACAAGATCACCCGGGAGATGCGCTCCTACGGCGCCAACATACTGGTCGTGCCTGAGTCCGACACGCTTCAGCTAGAGATCGGCGGCGTGAACCTCCAGCCCGTGGCCAGCCAGCGCTACCTCGACGAGCGCGTTCTCTACAAGCTAAAGACCATCTTCTGGCGCAACAACATCCTGGGCTTCACCCCCTATCTCGACCTGGTGGTCAGGACCGAAAGCCAAGAGCGGACGGTTCTGATCGGCACCTGGTTCGACAAAGAGGTGGCCATCCCGTCCAACACCGCAATTAGAACCGGATTCGCCGAGGAAAGCGCCGCGTCGGAGCCCTCGTCATTCAGAACCGGCGTCAAGAGCGTCTCGCCCTGGTGGAGAGTCCAGGGGCGCTGGGCCTCCGACGACGCTGCAAACGAGGCGATGGTGGGGGTAGCTCTGGCCCAGAAACTTGGTCTGCGCCCCGGCGACCCATTAACGGTGGCCTATCAGGGCACGACGCTGGAGCTTGGGGTCGTCGGCATCGTGACCACAGGCAGCTACGAGGACAGCCAGATATTTGCCCCATTGCCCACAGCCCAGCGCCTGCTGGGAATCTCCAACCGTGTGAGCAAGCTGCTGGTCAGCGCTCTGACGATGCCCAAGGAGAAGCTCGCCCCCGACATACGCAACAAGCCTCCGGAGGATATGACGCCGGCGGAGTACGAGAAATGGTACTGCTCGCCCATTCTCGACGCCGTCGTTACGCAGATAAAAGAGGTCATCCCCGAGGGCGATGCCCGACCCATCCGCCAGATATCGGAAGCAGAAGGGTCTTTTGCCGTCAAGATTCAGCTTCTGATGATCCTGGTCACCGGGGTGGCTTTGCTGGCCTCTGCGCTGGGCGTATTGACGACGATGACGACCACCGTTTTGGAGCGGCGGGGAGAGATCGGGCTTATGAAGGCCATCGGCGCAGAAAACGGGCAGGTGGCAATGGTCTTCCTGACCGAGGCCGCACTTGTCGGCCTCCTCGGCGGTGTCCTTGGGTACGCCGTGGGCATCGGGCTGGCTGCCTACGTCGGCCGACAGGTCTTCAGCACGGTCATCCTGCCGAGCCCGTTCGTGCTTCCTGTAGCACTCGTGCTAGCTATCGGCATCGCCTTGTTGGGGAGCGCGCTGCCGGTCAGGACGGCTATGAAAGTCGAGCCGACTATCTTGTTGCGGGGCAACTGAGATGTTCTCGCGAGTTCTGGTCAGGTCAATAAGAAACAGGCCAACGCGCATCGCCGTCGCGGTAGTCGCCGTGCTGCTGGGAGCAATTCTTGTCTCTGCGCTCACGTCGGTGTCTCTGGACGCGCGGGGGAAGGCGGGCAAGGAGCTAAGATCTTACGGCGCCAACGTCCTCTTGCTGCCCAGGTCCGAATCTCTCCAGGTTGGCGCCGGCGCGTTGGACTTCGGCTTCGTCGAGGACCTGAGCTTCATCGCCGAGGCCGATTTGGCGTCGCTTCAGTCGCCGGAGATCGCCTCGAACCTGGCAGGCTACGCTCCCTACATCTACGGCATCGTCGACGTGGCTCAACAGAAGGTCATTTTGGGGGGCACGAACTTCGCGCAGGTTAGCAAAATCAGCCCCTGGTGGCAGATCACGGGAAAGTGGCCGGAGGAGGCTGACCAAGCGGAGCCTCCGAGCCCCGCCATTGTCGGCAGCGAAGTGGCGCGCAAACTCGGGCTCGACGTCGGCAGCGCGTTCGACGTCGCCTATGGCGCTCGGTCGCAAAGCCTCCAGGTCACGGGCATCGTCGACACAGGTGCGGCGGAAGACAGCCAGATCTTCGTCGGTCTGCCGGTGGCCCAAGAGTTGCTGGGCAAGCGTGCGCTAGTGAGCGTGGTGCAGGTCAGCGCGCTGACCCAGAACCAGTCCGCGGCTACGACGTCGGCGCAGATAGAGAACAAGATGCCCGGCGCGCGGGCCAAAGTCATTGGGCAGATCGCCGAGGCCGAGATGAGCGTGCTGGGCAAGGTCGAGCTTCTCCTGGCCATCGTGGCCGTGCTCGTGCTCCTCGCGTCGGGGTTGACGGTCGCAAGCACTATGACGACCACAGTCCTCGAGAGAACCAAGGAGATTGGCCTGCTGAAGGCTCTGGGAGCGAGCGAGACACGCATCGCTCTGCTGTTCGTGGCCGAGGCAACGACAATCGGTGCTCTGGGAGGCATATTGGGGTATCTGGTCGGCTTCCTCGTCGCGCAGGTGATCGGCCAGATGGTCTTCGGCAGCGCAGTTGCGCCGAATGTCATCGTGCTCCCGCTAAGCATCATCGTGGCGCTGGGCGTCGCCGTTCTCGCCAGCGCGCTTCCGGTAAGAAGGGCGGTCAGGATCGACCCCGCGATTACTCTACGAGGTGAATAAACCGTGGCAGATCAACCCATCGTCAAGGCTGCAGGGCTGACGAAACTGTATAATGGCAAGACGTGCGCCCTGGACCACGTGAATCTGGAGGTTTCCTACGGCGAGTGGGTCAGCATAATGGGCCCGTCCGGCTCCGGCAAGACCACACTGCTCAACATCATCAGTTGCCTGGACCGGCCGACCGGCGGCACCTTGGCGCTTGATGGAACACAGATCGAAACGCTGAGCCACGCCGATCTGACCAGGTTTCGCCGGGAAACGATAGGCTTGATCTTCCAGCAGTTCCACCTGGTGCCGTATCTCACGGCGCTGGAGAACGTCATGCTGGCGCAATATTTCCACAGCATGGTCGACGAAGCCGAGGCGCGGCAGGCGCTGGAGAACGTCGGCCTCGGGCATAGGGTGCATCACCTCCCCTCACAGCTTTCAGGGGGCGAGCAGCAGCGGGTGTGCATTGCGCGGGCCATCATCAACCAGCCGAAGCTCATCCTGGCCGATGAGCCCACGGGCAACCTGGACAAAACCAACGAGGACCTGGTGATGGCCCTGATTCGCAAGATGCACGCGGACGGCCACACGATCGTCATGGTGACGCACGACTCCGACATCGGCGAGATGGCCGACCGGCTGATCAAGCTCGACCACGGCAAGATCGTGGGCTCATCGCGAAACGGGGTGGCAAAGCAACTGGACCTGACAGTGCCGGCAATAATGTCCGCTCGGAATTGAGAGACAAGCGCCCTGGCCGAACCACGGAAGACACGGAAGGCGTGGAGCGGGTCTCCGAACGAGGTCACGACCATTGCCCCCCTCTCCCTCTAGTATAGAGGATAAGCATGCGAAGGGAGAGGGGATTGATTGTCGTTTTCCCCGCTTGTCTGGCAGCGGCCAGTCCTACAACATTGACCTAGCTAAGATTATTAGCTATAATTGGCTTGGGAGGTGCGCTGTGGCAATAATGGTTAACATGCACGAGGCCAAGACCGAGCTTTCGCAACTTGTGGCCAAGGCGCTGCAAGGCGAAGAGATAATCATCATGCGTGCCAGCAAGCCAGTGGCGCGGTTAGTGCCCATTTATCAGGAAAGGGTGCCGGGCCTGGCTCGAGGCCTAGTCCGCATCAGCGAGGACTTTGATGCGCCCCTGCCCGAAAGTATCTTAGACTCCTTTGAATCCTAACCGTGCGCTACCTGCTCGATACTCACGCCTTTCTCTGGTGGGTCCTGGACGATGCCCGATTGTCTCCCCACGCCGGGGCCACAATCCGAGATCCCGGCAATGAGATCTGGTTTAGCGCGGCATCGGCGTGGGAGATCGCAACTAAGGCTCAGTTGGGACGGATTGCTTTTGAGCGCGACCCGGTGCAGTTCATTCCTCAGCAAGTCGCCGCCAACGGGTTCAGGAGCCTGGCGATCCAGAGCGATCACGCCCTCCACGTGTCGAAGCTGCCCCTCTACCACCGCGACCCTTCCGACCGCATACTGGTTGCGCAAGCGTTCATCGAGGAGATGATACTGTTGACTGCCGATCCGACGCTTGCCCAATATGGTGTTCAGGTGCTCTGGTAATCCCCGCCACCGTGCACTCAGCCCAGCGTTAACGGTATAATTCGTGCAGTACGACTCCCCAAGAGAAAACATGGCTACGTGGGGATGTGCCAACTAAGCCGTCTCGCGCGACCCTGGCCACGACGGGGCCTTGCCCACGATGGGGGAACGCCGCTTGCTTTTCCTGTCTCAAATAGTTGGCCGGCCTGTCCTAGACAAGGAGGGCGACACGATAGCTGCCATCAAGGACGTGGTGGTTCGGCTCGGCGGCGAGACGTATCCGCCTTTGGTCGGCCTGGTCGCTCGCTCGGGTAGGAGGGACTTCTTCATCCCCGCGAGCGACGTCATCCGACTGGACGCGACCGGAGCGAAGCTATCGACATACCGACTTGACCTTCGCCCATTCGCTCGGAGAGATGGCGAGATTCTGCTGGCCAGGGATGTGCTGGACAAGCAGCTTATCGACGTGCACGGGCGCAGGGTGATCCGCGTCAACGACCTACAACTGGCCGACGTCGCTGGCAGCTACTATCTTGCCGGCGCCGACCTGAGTCCGCGCGCCCTGCTTCGCCGGCTGAGTCCGCACTTCGTTGCAGACCATATTCTCGACGGCGACATTATGGACTGGGCGAACGTCGAGTATCTGGCCAGTGAGGCACCGGCGGTGCGGCTTAAAGTATCGCACGAGAGAATCGGCCGGCTCCATCCCGTCGACGTCGCGCGCCTCGTGGATTCCCTGTCCTACCGGCAGGGTGTGGAAATCGTCGAGGCCCTGGACGACAAGATGGCAGCAGATATCCTCGGCGAGATGACCGAGGAACGTCAGGCCGATATACTGGAGTCGATGAGCGGCAGCCGTGCTGCGGATATCCTGGAGCAGATGGCGCCGGACGACGCCGCCGACGCGCTTGGCGCCCTGCCGGAGCGCAAGGCCGAAGAGATTCTCAAGCTGATGGAGCCGGAGGAATCGGCCGAGGTAAAGGAGCTGCTCGCCTATGCCGAGGACACGGCCGGCGGCCTGATGACCACCGAGTACGTAGCCGTCCCGCAGCATCTCACGGCCGGAGAGGCCCTGGACTACCTGCGCCAGCTTCCCGAGCGTCCGCCGCACTTTTTCAATGTGTACGTCGTTCGTAGCCTGGATGAGCCGGCACTGGTCGGCGTCGTCCCCCTGAGCGACCTGGTTCTTGCCGAGCCAAGCGCGAGGCTCGATCAGTTCATGCACAGAGATCTCAAGTTTGTCCGTCCGCAGGAGCCCGCTGAGGATGTTGCCAAGACGATGGCCGAATACGACCTGCTGGCGCTGCCCGTCGTCGACGATCATAACCAGATTCTCGGTATTGTGACTATAGATGATGCGATCGACTACATTCTGCCGGAGTCGTGGCGACGCAGGCTGCCGAAGATATTTAGCTGAGGCTTGGTCATAATTGGCTGGGAGGAATCTGGGGGTGCGGGCGTCTCGCCCGCGAGCGGGCGAGCCCCGCTTTGCGGGGCGCTCCCGGCTCAACGTTCCCAGTCCGCTTTTGCGCGCCTTGTTGGATTAATGACCATGCCTCATTTAGCTGAGCCATGAGGTCAGGAATGCCAGATCGTTTCCCTTTGTGGCCCGTGAAGAGGATTTCAGAGCCCATCGTGAGTGGCGTGACACACTTGCGAACCCTCCCGCCGAGGCGACGAGACCTCCTCGCCTACCTCGCCATCATGGGGCCGGGGCTAATCGCGGCAACCGCCGGCAACGATGCCGGTGGCATAGCTACCTACTCTGCCGCCGGTGCATCGTACGGTTACTCGTTGCTGTGGATGCTCGCGATAATGACCGTCGGTCTTGTCATAGTCCAGGAGATGTGCGCACGTATGGGTGCCGCGACGGGCAAAGGGCTATCGGACCTCATTCGCGAGCATCTCGGACTTCGTCTCGCGGCGCTGGTTATGCTCAGCATTCTGATCGCCAACCTGTCCACCACGGTGTCGGAGTTCGTAGGGATCGCCGCCAGTCTGGAGCTGTTTGGAGTAAGTCGGTATCTAGCGGTGCCTCTAGCAGCCGCCTTTATCTGGTGGCTGGTGGTCAAAGGATCCTACCGGGCCGTCGAACGGGTGTTCCTGGTGATGAGCCTGGTGTTCTTGGGTTACATTGCGTCGGCTTTTCTGGCGCAACCCGACTGGAGCGAGGCGCTGCGCCAAACCGTGTTCCCATCGTTCCACCTCGAGAGAGGATATGTCACGATGTTCATCGCGACAGTCGGAACCACCATTACCCCGTACATGCAGATCTATGTTCAGTCGTCGGTAGTGGAAAAAGGGGTGACGATGGCCGATTTTGGGTACGAGAAGCTGGACGTGCTGCTCGGCTCGATCTTCTCCAACCTGGTTGCCTTCTTTATTATCGTCTCGACTGCCGCCACCCTGTTCGCGGCACGTGTCAGGATCGAAACCGCAGCGGACGCGGCCAGGGCGCTCGAGCCACTGGCCGGCCCCTATGCCGAGGGCCTGTTCGCCATCGGCCTGCTCGGCGCCTCGATGCTGGCCGCGGGCGTCGTGCCGCTGGCTACCGCCTACTCCATCACAGAAGCCTTCGGATTCGAGAAAGGCATCTCTCACTCCTTTCGCGACGCCCCGGTTTTCATGGGCATCTTCACAGGTCTGATAGTGCTTGGCGCCGCCATCAGCCTCGTTCCGGGCTTGCCGCTCATTCCCTTCCTGGTGATGACGCAGGTGGTCGCGGGCGTCCTCCTGCCGATCCTGCTCTTCACCATCTTAAGGCTCGTTAACGACAGAGGGCTCATGGGAGAGAATGTCAACGGCCCGATCTACAACCTGTTTGCCTGGGCCACCGTCGTCGGAATAGCCCTGCTTTCCATCCTTTACCTGGTCGTAAACGTCGCGAGCCCACATTGACACCCCACTGACCATGTGTTATCTTGTGATAGTAAGGGAATAGTCAGGAGATCCTTGAATGAGAACTCTACTGGTCGCTCGCCGGAGAGTTTTTTGGTTCTTTGAGGGAGCGGACCTCGAGCGTGCAGGCACCGATACATCGGTTGCACCGCCGCGTATCTGAGCTGCCGCCAGTTGCCTAATTTACGCAAGAAGAAGGGGGACTTACCGCCGTGCAAGTTGTTGTAAAGGGGAAAAATATCGAGGTCTCCGATAGTCTACGACAATACATTCAGAAAAGGCTGGGGAAACTCGGCCGCTATCTCGACAACATCGGCAGCACAACGGTGGAGGTCTCGCGGGAGAAAACCAAAAGCGCGCAGGATCGCCACGTCGTACAAGTGACCACGATCGCCAACGGCACGATTCTTCGCGGCGAGGAGAAGGCCGACGACCCGCTCACCGCCGTGGACGCGGTGGCCGATGTTATGCATCGCCAGATCGTTCGCTACAAGGAGAAGCTGTATCGTCGCGGCCGGACCCCCGCCGGCAGAGGCGCAACGGGCGAGAGTGTTTCCGAGGCCGAGGGCCAACCTGGGGGCAGGGAACAGCGCACTATCGTAAAGACCAAGCAGTTCACCATCAAGCCCGCGAGCGTCGAGGAGGCCGTCGAGCAGATGGAGCTCCTGGGCCACGACTTCTTCGTCTTCAATAACGCCGTTACCGGCCAGGTCAACGTATTGTATCGTCGACGCGACGGCAACTACGGCCTGATCGAGCCCGAGCCGATGTGAAACGAGCTATCAGCCATCAGCAGTCAGCGGTCAGGGGCCGTGGGTAGCTGAGGGCTGATCGCTGATCGCTGGAACCTTTTTAGAGGCCTGGCGTGATTATTACCGTAACGCTCAATCCCGCAATGGACAAGACGCTGGTGATAGACCAGCTCGTGCCGGGTGAAACCAACCGTGTGAAAGACGCGCGAACTGATCCCGGGGGTAAGGGAATCAACGTGTCTCGCGTGCTGCGCGTGCTCGGCCAGAGCAGCCTGGCCGTAGGATTTGTTTCGGGATCGGTGGGGCGCTTTGTCGAGGCATCGCTCAACGAAATGGGGATTCTCGACGACTTCATCCACACGCCGGGCCAGACCAGGACGAACATCGCGATCGTAGAAGAAAAGCGGCGCATCACCACCCTCTTGAGTGAAAAGGGCCCAGCAACCGACCCGCATTATCTCAGCGCGCTCAAGGAGCGGCTGAGGGTACACATCGCCCCCGGCACCTGGACGGTTCTCGCAGGTAGCTTGCCTCCCAGGATCAAGCCGGGCGTGTACGCCGAGCTGACCTCCCTGGCCAGGGAGATGGGCGGTCTCGCGGCGCTCGATGCGGATGGCGAGCCCCTGGCGCTAGGCGTGGCGGCGAAGCCGCATCTGATCAAGCCAAATCGCCACGAGCTGGAGAGCCTGATCGGTCGCACGCTTGCCTCGGACGAGGATGTCCTGGGGGCAGCGAGGGAGATCCACGCCAGCGGAGTCGCCATAGTCGTCGTTTCAATGGGCGCCCAGGGCGCCATCGCCGTAAGCGACCAGGGTACCTGGAAGGCTATGCCGCCGAAGGTGGAGCCGCGGAGCACCGTGGGAGCCGGTGATTCACTGCTTGCCGGTGTGGTCCTCGGGCTCTCGACCGGGAAAGGCCTGGTCGAGGGCTTACGCCTGGGAACCGCCGCCGGTGCAGCCACCGCGCTCACGTCCGGCACCCAGCTATGTCATCAGCCCGACATAGACCGGCTGCTGCCAGAGGTGAGGATCGAGAAGCTGTGACACCTTCTGAGGGCGTGACGCTGCTGATGTTTGTCGGCCGAGAGGTACACAGCGACGTCGAGGAAATGCTGGCGCGGGCGAATCAGGCTGTCGCGCTCGACACCATCGACAGAGCGCTGAGCTTAGATGAATGCGAGCGCATCGTCGTCGCCACGAACTCGGCCGAGTTTGCAGCTCGTCTCGCGGAGCTGCCGGTCACGGTGGAAGTCGACGAGGGCAATTTCCATTTCGGCCGCAGGCTCGCCGAGCTCATTGGTCGACATTGCACTCGGAAGCCCTTTTACGGCGGCGGAGGCAGCATGCCTTTGCTGGACAAAGGTGCTTTTGCCAGCATATGCCGCGACCTGAGCGCATTTGAGAGCGTCGTGATCCCCAATAATCTCTACTCCTCGGACTTTGTGGCTTTTTCGCCGGGCGAGGCCATCGGACGCATTGCGCCGCCTGACACGGACAACGACCTGGCCTTTCGTTTACATCGCGGGGCCGGCCTCAGGAATATCCCGCTGCCTCGCACGGCCGCAACCCAGATGGACGTGGACACGCCGACAGATCTCACGATCCTGCAGCTCCACCCCCGTATTGGGAAGCACACCGCGACTTTCTTGCGCAGCCTGGATCTCGACGTCGGTCCTCTGCGCGCTGTGCTGCAACGTATGAACGACCCGACAGCCGAGCTCGTCGTGCTGGGGCGCATAGGGGCTCACGCGATGGTTCAAATCGAGAAAAACATCGCTTGCCGCACGCGCGTCTTGTCCGAGGAGAAGGGCATGCGTGCGAGCGGTCGCGACCAGCGGGGTGAGGTTCGTTCCCTCGCCGGCTTGTACCTGGAGGCCGTCGGCATCCCCCGCTTCTTTGAGGCGCTTCCCGAGCTTGGACAGGCGGCGCTGATCGACACGCGCGTGATCTTCGAGCACTTCCGCTTCGAGGTATCGGCTCAGGATCGCTACTACTCGGACCTGATGGACGTGGACCGAATACAGCACCCGTTCGTGCGCGAGCTCACGCGCGCCGCCAAGAGCGCCAGCATACCTGTGGTTCTTGGGGGCCACTCTCTGGTGGCCGGGGGACTACTCGCCCTGGTCGAGGCCGCCGCGCTCACGGCGTCGCCCGCTGTGCAGCAATCAATGTCAGGGACCTAACAATGAGGCACTCAAAACAGATTGCGCATCGGAGAGCCATCGTGACCCCCCGCGTGGGCGCCAACGGGATTATCTTCGACGGGGAGGGCAAGGTTCTGCTCACCCGGCGTGAGGACAACGGCCTGTGGTGCTTGCCAGGCGGACACATGGACCTGGGCGAGATGATCCAGCAGACGGTGGTTCGCGAGGTCGAGGAAGAGACGGGACTGAAGGTCAAGGTCGAGCGACTCGCCGGGGTGTACTCGATGCCATATCCGGGTTACGTGTACGAAGATCCGAGAAGTCAGATCGTCGTCGTGACCTTTGTGTGCATCCCAACTGGTGGAACGCTGGGCCTGTCGCCGGAGACCACGGACGTCGGCTATTTTCGTCCGGGAGAGTGGCCGGGCCAACTCCTGCCCGGGCACGAGATTCGCATACGGGATGCGATGAATGGTGAGGTCGTGGTGAGGTGAGAGCCAGGCGGCCCCCTGCAGGGTAGGGCTGTGCTTCGGGACAACAGGGTGTTATAATTATGCGGGCCTTCCCCGAGCTCGCTGCTGACGCCAGGTTTCAGGGTGAGTATCGGGTACGGAGATGAGGAGTAGCATCATGAGGGCAAGACAAATCGGCAGATACATCGTTACGGATCCTCGGATATGTCATGGCAAGCCAACCTTTCGTGGTACGCGCGTTATGGTATCGCAAGTCCTCGAGCAAGTTGCGAACGGCGTGGCTTGGGAGTCTGTTATTGAGGAGTGGCGTGGCGCTGTCACAAAGGATGCCATCGCCGAGGCTGTTCGTCTGGCAAGTCAGGCCCTGATGGAGCACGTCGACGAGTACGTTCTGGAAACAACGGTAGCGTGATCCTGTTGGACGAGAACTTACCTGAGAGCCAGCGCCAACTTTTGCGAGGCTGGCATATTCCCGCTCGCCAAATTCGACACGGGAGCCAAGCGTATGGGCGCAGTTATCCACGTCGCGCACGTTGGTATTGTGGTTTGGCGCCTGCATGCCGGGCAAGAGCACAAGTTCGTGTGGGCGGAATGATTGTGGTACCCTCATCTTTGGTAAACGACACGGGCAACGGTTTTTGATCGGAACAGTGGGTACACTGTATCTCGTAGCCACGCCCATCGGGAATCTAGAAGACATCACGCTGCGAGCCCTGCGGATACTACGCAGCGTAGGCCTGGTCGCCGCCGAGGACACCCGCGCGACGCGCAAGCTTTTCTCTCGCTACGATATTCGCACACCACTGACGTCCTACTTCGAGCACAACAAGCTGGCCAAGCTGGACCTTATTCTCGCGACCCTGCGAGAGAAGGACGTGGCCGTAGTCTCTGAGGCGGGGATGCCGGGCATTTCGGACCCGGGCTACGAGCTGGTGCGTGCCGCCATCAATGCGGGACTGAAAGTTGTTCCCATACCGGGTCCGTCGGCGGTGATTGCGGCGCTGGCGGCCTCGGGGCTTCCCACCGATCAGTTCGTTTACGTGGGCTTCTTGCCACGCCGGGGCGCCGAGCGCCGGCGCAGCCTGGAGAAGCTGCGGTCGGAATCCCGGACGATCGTCGCGTTCGAGGCGCCGCACCGCGTCGCGGAGAGCCTCAAGGACATCGAGTCTATCCTTGGGAATCGAGATGTTGCCGTCGCCAGAGAGCTGACGAAGCTTCACGAGGAGGTGGTTCGCGGTAGTGTCGAGGAGGTGCTACAGCACTTTGCCATACACCAGCCCCGGGGAGAGTTCACACTCGTGATCTCGGGTGCCAGCGCCTCTGCGGCTGCAGCAGACCTGGAGGAAGTCAAGCGTCGTCTTCACGAACTCGTCGAGCAAGGTATGACCGACAAAGAGGCCATCGGCCGCCTGGCCAAGGAAACCGGCTTGCCCAGGCGGCAGTTGTACAGGCTGTGGGTGGAAGGAAAGCAGGGTAGCCAAGCCACCAATCCTGTAGCGAAGTAGCTCGGCATCAGGGCAACCTCTGACCGTGCCCAAAGAGAACTTAGCTTCTTAGCCAATTCTTGGTCTGATGGCGGTGATGCCCACCCCACCCGCCCAGGGCGAGGAAACCTCGCCCCTACGCTGTTCTATTGTGCATCATAAACTAGCTAGCTAGCTAGTCACTTGATGTGCCGATTGGTCATTTCGTCAAAACTGACTATGTCTTGCCGGGGAATGGCCAACAGCTTTTGTACCTCGGCTGTTACATCTTTTCCGTTCCGATGCCCCCCTTCCATTTGAAAGCGGAGCTTCAACTGCGTTTGCACCGGACGCATGCCCATTAGTTTGTTAAATGCTTCGCGCAAGAATTGCACCCTGTCTTCCGGCAACCCGGGCGGGCCGTACACAACCTTCGACACGTCCATCATCGAAACAAAGATCCTCAGCCCTTTCTCCTGGCTTGGAGAAAGTTGAATCAGCTCGGGGACAGCCGGAGTCTCGGGGTAAACCTCGCACCTCTCAAAATCCAATGCCACAAATGGCGGCTTGGCAAAGCCCTTAGCGGCGGCCTCCCGAAGTGTTGCACACTGGGTGGTCTGGCCCTGCATTTCTCCTCTGGCCATAGCCACCTCCACCTCAGCGGTGCTCGAATAACCGGGGACCACTCTGGCATCCTTGAGGCCAAACAGCTCTATGGCGAGAGCGGCACCCAGTGCCCCTACGGCCCTTGGACTCAGCGCGCCAAACTTCAGCCCAGAGGCGTTCCGGACGTCATCCATAGACCTGTAAGGCGACTGCGCAGACACCGACAACCCTACCTTTTCTCGGCCAAAGTCGCCGATCCAGTTTATTTTTGAAACGTCGTATTTGACACCGGGCTCTTGGAAAAGCTGATGCGACACGATAATCCCGGTAATTCCGAAGCCGAGAGTGAGGCCGTCCGGTTTAGCTTCGTAGGCGGCATTCATGCCCTCCAGACCTCCACCGGCAGGTCTGTTCCTCACTATCATCGCGCCACCCGCGACCTCCGGCCAGTAACTGGCGATGGTTCGAGCGCCGAAATCGGTGCCTCCTCCGGCCCCATAGGGGACCACCAGTGTGACAGTCTTATCCTTATAGAAATCGGCCGCGCTCACGACCTTCGCCTGGGGAGTCGCCGCGGCAGGCTGTGGCTTTGCGGCAGTAGGAGAGGCGATGGCGGCTGGCGCCTCCACCTTTGCTGGTGCCTTCGGTGTAGCCGGCGCCTCTGCTTTGGCTGGTGCCTTCGGTGCAGCCGGTGGCTCCGCCGTTGCCGGTGCTCTGGCTGGAGCCACAGGAGCGCACGCAATCGCCAGGGCCAGTATGATCGCCGAGAGGAGCAGGTAACGGGCATCATCACGTCTCACTGATACACTCCCTTCTAGTTTCCCCTAACCATTCAAACATCACTGAGATTGCCCAATACGACGTCGTCAAGTGAACCCAGGTCCAGTTAGTGTACGCCAGATTGCAGAAATGCCTGAGGCCAACCCCACCCCGGGGCGGACGTCCGCTGTCCGCCCCTACGTTTCTGCAATAGTCCGTACAGCATGCAGATCCAAGCTAAGTGTCAGCTAAGCTTCACCTGGTGCGTAGGCCCCCTTCTCAGTAGTCAGCACAGGTAGAGTGCATGCCGCCTAGCCAGTCAACCCCCTCGCTGATCTCAGTCCACCTATCCAATCTGATTTCATCCCAGGGAGAGATCGGTACCGCTCCGGGCCTTAGCACCAGCGTGCTGCCTTCCCTACATCCGACAACCTTCGCCGGCGCTGGCAGGCGGGGTTCCATGTTCAGGTTGCCTGTGCTGACCACAGCGGTCGCCTCCGGCACGTAGAAATGAAGTGCAGGGCCGGTGCCGTCCGTGCCGCCCGCCTCAGGCGTTAGAAACACCGTCTTGATGCCTTTTCTTTCACAGGCTTGCACCGTGAGCATGATATCCATCAGATTGTTGCCCGAAGGTGATGTTCTGGTGATGATGGCGGTATCCGCCCTCATCAGCTTCGCCATTTGTGACGTACACGCGGCCGTTACATGTTTCCCAAACTCGGTCTCAAACCGCGTTCTTTGCAGAATCACCCCCAGGAAGTTCAGCCGCTTCCCGTGTTCTCTCTGCAGCGCCAGCGCCACCGGATGGTTCATCCATCGCCACGTCAGCGGTCGACTGGCGTTTCCCCTTCGAGCATCCGATGTTAGCGCTCCGTCGAGCATCTCGTTCGGGTGGATAAGGGTGGGAAGCGACTCCTTGATGTGCAACCCGTAATACGCCAGGCTAGAATGCGGAGTGTGCCACTCGATCGAACAACCCAGTATATACACCGCGCGGGGCAAAGTCGTTCCCACTGGGAATAGCTCGAAGACCTCGGTATCCTCGGAAACCATTTCCTTAGTCGTCTCGGCAAGACAACGCGCTAGCCTGCACTCGGCCAGCAGAATCGCGCCATGGGCCTCCAGCTCAGTCACGCCGCCAGCCAGCTTGGTGGTCAGCACGACGTTTATGGTCGAGCTCAGCGGGGTCAAGGCCGCTCCGGGCCCCCACATGTCCACTACTGCGGTATTCCCCGCCCCCGACCCGGTCAGTGCCATAGGCTCGTACTCGGCCGAGTGTATGATCGTGAGACCTGCAAGTCTATTCGTTCGTCCTCGTCCAACTGTTTCCACAGGTCCAAGCACGCCGGGGAATACACAGCCCGGACCAGTCACCTTTACCCTTGGCTCCACGGCGTCACGAACGTTTACAATCCTTGTCCGCTCCCCAGGGAACGTCACATGGAGGTCTGCGGACGCAATTCTCTCGTCCTGCAGGACGAGGCCAAGCAACTCATCCTTGCCGATTTCAAGCACGCCATCTTTATACCTGGTAGATGCGCCGAAACGAACGTCGCTTACTGGAAAGCTGGCCAGCTCTAGCCTCACTCTTGTTCCTCACTTCTTGTGCGCACACGGCTATCTGGTTTTAGGCGCGAAATGGCGGTGATGCCCCGTACCAGCGCGAGGAGGCCTCGCCCCTACGATTTGACGCAATCGGCTAGTAGTCCACGCAGGTAACGTGCATTCCTCCAAACCAGTCTACGCCCTCGCTGATTTCAGTCCACCTGTCCAGGTGGATTTCGCCCCAAGGAGAGATTGGGAAGGCTCCTGCCCTCAGGCGGAGGGTCGCGCCCTCTTCGCATCCGACGACCTTGGCCGGCACTGGCAGGTGGGGCTCGATGTTCAGGTTGCCCGTGCTAACCATCGCGGTTGCCTCCGGCACGTAGAAGTGGAGCGTGGGTCCGGTGCCATCGCTGCCGCCCGCTTCCGGGGTCAAAAACACGGTCTTGATCCCTTTGGCCTCACAGGCCTTCACCGTGAACATAGCATCCATAAGGTTGTTGCCCGAAGGGGTCACCCTCGTGATGATGGCGTTGTCTGCTCCCATAAGCTTCGCCATCTGAGAGGCGCACGTCGCCGTTACCTCCTTGCCAAACTCGGTCTCAAAGCGGGTTCTCTGCAAGATCACGCCCAGGAAGTTCAGCGTTTTCCCGTGTTCCCGCAGCAGCGCCATTACCACAGGCTGATTCATCCAGCTCCAGGTCAACGGATGGGTCGCATTTCCCTTGCGCGCATCCGTGGTGAGCGCTCCATCGAGAAACTCGTTCGGGTGAACCATTGTAGGTAGCGATTCCTTGATGTGTAGCCCGTAATACGCCAAACAGGAATGGGGCGTGTGCCACTCCGTCGAGCAGCCCAGAATGTAAACGACTTTGGGCAGTGAGCGATTAGCTTCGCACAACTCAAAGACCTCGAGAGTCTCCGGACTTAGCTCCCTGGTCGTCTCAGCCAGACGCTGCGCCAGCCTGCACTCGGCCAGTAGAATCGTGCTGTGGGCGTCCAACTCAGTCAAGCCGCTGGCCAGCTTGGTCATCAGGAGAACATTGATTGTCGAGCCGAATGGCGTGAATGGCGCGCCGGGTCCCCACATATCTACAATTCCAGTATTTGCAGCCCCGGAGCCGGTCAAGATTGTTTGATCGAATTGCGACAGGTGCACTACCGTGAGACCAGCCAGCCTATTCGTTCTACCTTTGCCCACGGTTTCCACCGGTCCAAGCACACCGGGGAACACACAGCCAGGGCCAGATATCTTTACCCTTGGCTCCACGGCGTCGCGAATATTTACGATCCTCGTCCGCTCCCCAGGGAACGCTACGTCCAGGTCAGCCGACACGATCCTCTCATCCTGCTTGACAAGCCCGAGCAACTCCTCTTTGCAGATTTCCAGAACCCCATCTGCATATCGTGTGCGGCCGTCAAAGCGAACATTGCTTACCGGGAAACTCGCCAGTTCAAGTCTCATCTTGATACCTCGCTTAGAATTCAGAACTGCTTGGATGCGCCGGGCCTACCCAGTTGCGAAGGTAATATTCGGCACGAAGATGGTGGGCCCCTCAACACTTGTTTGGAGGGCGGTAATGGCGGTCTCCACAATCTTTTGTCGCAAGATCCGATCGGCTTCGGGAGGCAGACTCGGATCACCGCACGGGTGTGGGACCTTTGTTCCAGCGATAACCCGATTGGCGCGCATCTGCTGACCGAGCAAAGTCATCGGTGTGATCAAGGCCACCGGTATGCCTGCCTTCTCGATTTCCCTGGCTATCACAGCACCGCTGCGAGTACAGCTCCCTCAGGTTGCTACCAGTATGGCTGCATCGACGCCCTCGGCGCGCATATCTTGTACTATTCCCGTGCCCACCACCTGCATGTCAGAGAATAGCGCCCCCACACCGGTGGTCACATAGTGGAATGGATAAAGCTTGCCGAGCACGCCCTCTTTTTCCAGCCGCCGGCAGGCGTCAAGGGGCACTCCGTAGTTGGGGTTCTGTTCCATAAACTGAGTATTATAGCCGCCGTGCATCACGTCCCACCGAATATCCTGCATCGAAGCCAGGCCGTCGACAGAGTATTTTCTCCACTGAGTGTTGCGATTGCCCTTGAAGCCATCCGGATTACCCTTGGGAACCACGCCCGACGTGCTAACCAGCGCCAGACATGCATCCCCAAGGCTCGCCATAGGCGGTAGCACCGGTATCGGGTCCACACTCTCGACACGGATCTCGGTCACAAAAGGTCGTTCCGCCGCTTTGGCCAACATCATCTCGATGGCCCTCTCGGCGCCGTTCTTACTCCTGAACTCGACCATGCGAATGCCACGGCGAATGTAGCCTTCGTCGGACGCCGATCCTATCCGCGAACCGGCGGCGAGCTTGCCAATGAACTTGGCGATCCTCGACAGGGCATCCTCCATGCCGGACGCGTCTTCCGACGTCGGCAAGGCGAAAACCCCTTGGTCCACGTACTGCCTGTACGCCTCGATCCCCGGGTTTTCCAAGTGCATTGCGGTTACACACCGCAGACCCAGGGAGGCGCTTGCCGCGTGACACACCTCGACACAGGCGAAGCCGTATCTGCCGGCTGAGAAGCTGGGACCCGCGACCAAGCCCTGGATATCGCGCTTTCGGGCGATTTCCAAGATCGATGCGATTACCTCTTCACGGTGAGGGGCGAAGTAATTGTCGCCGCAGCAGGCCGTGGCCACGATCTCGGCTGACTCGCCAAGCAACGCCTGGAGACGCCTACCCGGGCCGACGGGGCCTTCCTTTGTCGACAGGGGCAGGTCTGCCTTCTCCTCACCACCTTCGCCGGCAAAGAACTGATTCAGAAAGTGCACCAATCGAACATTCGACATACTTAGTCTCCCCTTTCTTTGTTGCTTGCCGTCCGTTACCTGCACGTTTGGCCCGAGAACATCGGATCAGGCCCGGGCGGCGCCCAAGCGATCTACAGGTCTTCCAATCACCCCTTCTCTACGACGTGTCATATTGGGCTATCGTCAAGCCAAACCGAGGCAACGAGAACTTTGAGTCCGCGTCCTGCCATCGTGCTGGCAGTCACGCTCCCTTACAAGAGGAAGAGCAAACAATGATACGCGGCTAGGTCTGTACCACGGCTCATTCGCTCGTATGCTTGGACACATCAAACACCGGGAGAAACACGGCAAGCTCGATCGTTGGAAGGTCGTTGATTCCCTGGAAACCAACCCTGGATGTCACCGTTTCTCTTGGAGTTGAAGAGCTCCGCCGCGAATAGGCAGCGCGCCAAGGCTCCAGACATCGCCGGTTGCGCCGATCCTTGGAATCGATCACCTTGGCAGATGGTAGCATATGGGCGACCAGTTGTCAATGCGAGGGATTGACACAGGGGCAAGCTGCATGCTAATGTACGGCAAGGCATGGGGTTACAGTCTTCTACGTGTACATTGATGGAGCGTGACTTGGCAGGTGTCACAGTAGTAGGCAGATCGCATTCTGTGGAGGAGGATGAAATGGAACCAAACAAGTTATGGGCTGCAAAGCACGGACTATCCTTGCTCATTTTGGCCACTGCATTGAGCCTTTTAGTGGCCTGTGCTCCAGCCGCTCCACCGCCAGCGGCAATTCCGACGAAGGCTCCAGCTCCAGCGCCTGCAGCAGCTCCAACCAAAGCTCCGGCTGCTGCCCCAGCCCCAGCACCAACGAAGCCGGCTGCGCTGGTGCCAACGCCTGTGGCGAAGGCGGCGAGCGGGGCGGATTTCTACAAGGACAAGACGGTAACCTTGATCGTGACCTACGGAGCGGGTGGAGGTTCCGACATGGTGGCTCGGATCATCGCCAATCACTGGAAGGAGTTTGCCGGCGGCACGATGATCGTTAGAAACAGGGCGGGCGCCGGGGGTCTCGAGGGCATGAATGCCGCCTACGAAGCAACGCCGGATGGGCTTACGCTAGGGTTCTCTATTACAGGACCCATCTCTAATTTCCAGATTTTTGAGGAGGCCGGCGCAAAATACGACATTGCGAAGATGACGTGGATCGGCGATTTCGCGGACGACCCACTTGGGCTGGCTGTAGGCGTAGGAACACCCTACAACTCTATGGACGACCTCCGCAAGGTCGAAGGGCTGAAACTCGGAGCCATAGGTGTGAGAGCTGGAGGGGCGCAGGGTGGCGGACTGGCGATTGAGTTGTTTGGCCTAAAAGATGGCAGGGTAGTGGCGGGCTACGCCAGCACCGCTGAGATACAGGTCGCTATGGGCAGGGGAGAAGTGGACGGGTACACATACACCTCCGCGGCGCTGCGGGATGGCATGAATAAGAAGGCTAACAAGGCTCCGTTTGTTACCTTGGCTATGAAAAGGGCCGACGCGTTTCCGGATACACCTGCGATTACCGAGTTGCTCAAGCTTTCTCCAGAACAGGAAAGGATTCTAAAGATCTTTGTTTCGACCCAGAACCAGTCGAAAGTGCTTTTCGGTCCACCTGGTATCCCCGAGGACAGGGTCCTTTTCTTGCGTCAAACGTTTAATAAGATGATGGAGACGATTCAGGTAGTGGAGGAGTTGAAGAAGCGGTTTCCAATTTGGACGGGGTACAGGAAGGGCGAAGAGGTAACCGCTGGAATCGGAGAGGTAATGACAATACCGAAGGACGCCCGCGCCAAATACGACGAAGCGATTATGCCTCATATTAAGTGACCGAGCGCAGTGCTTACCGACAAACTAGTTTCGTGTGCGATATGGCGGTGATGCCACACCCTGCCCGCGGGGCAACCACGCAGGGTTGCCCCTACAGGTTGCATCTCGCAAGAACCTGAGCATCTTCTCCTGGGTCAAAGACCGTACTCTTTCCATCGCCTTGCGACGAGGCTCTTCATCTCGGGGGTGCTCTCTACCACCGGCGGCAAGCGCCTACCATCCCATTCTTCCCTGGGCTCCCAGCGCCAATCGGCGGTAGCATCGATCAAGACTCTGTTCCAGCGCGCCCGGCCGTGCTTATTCGGATCCTTCCAGCGAGCATCGGTGCTCGGGTCATAGCGCAGACCCGGTAGGCCGGGAAACACTACGATGCCATCGGCGGCAGCATCCACACGCCAGGTGAAGGCCCACTCGAGATCCACAGGGTTGTGAATGTCGATATCGTCGTCCACGACCATCACGTTCTTGTAGCCTCCCGGCTTGCTCCCCCACAGGGCAGCAGCGACCTGCTTGGCGTGGCCCTGGTAGCGCTTGCTTATCTGCACGATTACGTTGGCGCTGCTAGTGACCGGGGAGCAAAAGACATCGTTCACGCCGGGGACCCCGATCTTCTCCAGGCTGCTCCAGGCATCTGCTGACACTACGATTGAATCGATGTAGCCTGCCTCGTCGATGGGCTTGCTGCGCGGCGAGCCCGTGAAGATGGGGTCGTCGCGGTAGGTAATGCAGTGCACTTGCATCACCGGCTGTAAGGATCGCTCCCCTCCGAAGAAGCCCGTGAACTCGCCGAACGGACCTTCGTAGCGGTACGTCGACGGATCGTAGTGCACCGTCCCTTCCAGGACTATCTCGGCGTGCGCGGGAACCTCGAGGTCGATGGTCTCGCACTTCACCAGCTCCACTGGCTCCTGGCGCAGAGCGCCCATCATGCCATACTCACTTGTGCCGGGGGGAAAGCCCGTCGAGGCGCAGAATGGAAAGGTGGGATCGCCGCCGAAGACCACGGCCACGGGCAATGGTTGGCTTTGTTCGGCAAACTTGCGCCTGTGCCAGTGGATATGCTTGTCCGGCGGGGCCTGGATTGCCATCGACGTTTCGTCGAGCAGCATCCCTCGGTACAAACCCACATTGCTCCAGCCGGAATCGGGATCTTTGGTCACGATCCCACCGAAGGTCAGCAGATACCGGCCACCATCTCGGTGATTCCACTTGGGGACGGGTAACCTTAGCAGGTTGACGTCCTGGCCTTGTAGAACGTTCTGCTTGATGGGACCGGTGGCCACGAGCACGGGTTCCACGGGGCTCTTGATCCGCTGGCGAAACAGCCGAATCAGATCACCTGGAGAGCTGTCGGTAGGCAGCCCAAGCATCATTGCAATGCGCCTGTAGGTGCCAAGAGACGCCGTCATGACGCGACGGAAATCGCCATCTTGATAATCCTTGATGTTCTCGAACAGAAGAGCGGGGCCTTTTAGGCCGATGGAGCGGAAGGTGATGGCGCCTATTTCTTCGTTCCAATCGACTTCGGCCGATATTCTTTTGAGCGCAGCCCGCTCCTCCAGAGCAGCCACCCAATCCCTCAGATCTTTGAAAGCCATTGTGCAATCATCCTTCCCCAGAAACTTCCGGATTTTTCGTGGCCGTCACAGCCACCATCGCCGTTCTAGACCGGCGCGCCAGCAGGTCCCTAATCGGATTGAAGACAATAACGCCGACAGTCATCAGAATCAGCGCCAAACTGATGGGTCTAACGAAGAACAAGGGGCCAGCCACGCCGAGGGCGAGGAACAGGTATTTCTCCAGGAGCGTCCCCAGAACGAAACCCAAGAGCAGGGCCGGCCTGTTGTAGCCGAACTCTCTCATCGCCAACCCAATGAAGCCAAAAGCCATAAGCACGATAAGGTCGTTGAACTCTTGCCGCGCAGCGTATGTACCGACGAACGTAATCGTCAGTACCGGGGGAATCAGGATGTGACTCGGAACCAGAGCGAGCCTCGCAACGTGCGAGGTTAGCGCGAAACAGATGGCCCCTGCCATCAAGTTGGACACAATGATTATTAAGAACAGGGTAAGCGAGAGGGGCAGGTGCTTCGTAATCATCTCCGGACCCGGGATGACCCCGATGATCAGCAGGGCTCCTAGGAGAAAAGTCATTTCCGCACTGCCGGGTATCCCAAACGCCAGGGTCGTCAACAGGCTTCCGGCTTCCTTGGCATTGTTGGCGCTCTCCGGGGCGATAACTCCTTCCACACGCCCGGTGCCGAACTCGTGCGGGTTCTTTGAGGTTTGCTTGGCGTGACCGTAGGCGATGAAGGTCGCTGCCGTGGCGCCGATCCCTGGAATGACTCCAATGACGTAGCCGATGACGGAACAACGAAGCCAGAGCCACCAGTGACGACCCACGTCTTTCACTCCCTCCATAACGCCGCCAATACCCTTGTCGAGCACTCCGGAGCGGGCGATAGAGCCACCCATTACGGCCAGAGCGATCATCTCGGGGACGGCGAACAGCCCAAGAACGACGGGCGCAAAGGGGAGCCCATCGTAAAGGTAGACGTTGTCGAAGGTGAATCGCGGCACCGCGGTCTTGACCTGCACGCCGATGAAGGAGACCGTGACACCCAACACGCCACTGAGCAAACCCTTGGCCATAGACTCTCTGCCGAGGACGGCGATGAAGGCAAGCCCCAGCAAGACCAGGAAGACCATGTCCGCCGATCGCAGAGCGACCACGAGAGGGATTATGAGCGGGACCATGGCGAACGCGAAGAACACCGTGGCCACTCCGCCTGCTGCCGAGCTCGCAAGCGCTGCCCCCAAGGCACGGCCTGCCTGGCCCATTTGCGACATGGGGTAGCCGTCGATGAGCGTGGCCGCGTTGACGGTCGTGCCAGGCACGTTCAGCAGGATAGATGTCATGGAGCCACCGGTGCATGCCACAGAACCAAGCGCAATCATCAGTGCTAGCGCAGACGATGGGGGCATGACAAAAACAAAGGGCAGCACGAGGGCCAGTCCGGTTAGGGCGCCAATGCCTGGTGTAACGCCAAGCACGAGCCCGATAACGACCCCAAGCGTGATATAGAACCACAACTCGAGACTACCGAAGTTCAGGATGGCCTGGCCGAAAGCTTCTAGTACCATGAAACGTGCTGGATCACTTGATGTACCGACTGGTCATCTGATCAAACGTGGCAATATCCTCCGCCGGCAAGGCAGCCAACTTCCTTATCTCCGTCGCCGCGTCATCACCCTTCCTGGACCCGGTCCAGACCGGATACTGCGGCGCCAAAGTGGCCCTGAAAGCAGCGCTTTCCATAATCTTGTCAAAACTCTGCCGAACGAATTGGAGCCTGTCTTCAGGGATACCGGGAGGGCCGTACACGACTCTCGATTGATCGACGATTGGCACAAGAATCCTCAACGCCTGTTCTTGCTGCCCGGTTGGTCGCAGCAACTCGACAATTGTCGGGGTGTTGGGAAAAGTCGCGTCCCTTTCAAAGTCTAGAGTAACGAATGGCACCTTGTTGGTACCCTTGTCGACGCCAGACCGAACTGTCGAAGTCGAGAAGGCATACCCCTGAACTTCTCCTCTCTCGACGGCCAACAGCACCTCGGCAGAGCTGGCGTAGCCAGGAACGACTCTGGCATCCTTCAGTTGGAACAGCTCGGCAACCAGTGCGCCGCCGAGCGCCCCCGCGCCCCTTGGCGTGGTCGTGCCGAACACCAGCCCGCTCACAGGGCGCAGGTCATCCATGGACGTGTAGGGCTGGTTTGTGCCGACGGCAAAACTGACCGGATCTCGGCTGAAATCGCCGATCCAGCTCATCTTGCCGATATCGTATCTCACCCCTTGAACTTTCAAGATCTGGTTCGCGGCGATGGGGCCTCTAAGCCCAAAGCCCAGGGTAAGACCAGTGGGCTCGGCGTCGAACACGAAGTTGATGCCGTCGAGGCCGCCGCCGCCGGCCCTGTTGCGAACAATCATCGACCCGCCAGCGACCTGTTGCCATTGGCTGGCAAACGCGCGAGCGGCGAAGTCGACGTTTCCTCCCGCACCGTACATAACCACCAGCTCCACGGTTTTGCCCCTAAAGAAATCGGCGGCACTCGGGCCTTTCGCTTGTGGCGTTGCCACGGGCGCCTTCGTGGGAGCTGGCGCTGCTGGAGCAGCCGGAGTTGGCGCTGCCGCCGGTGCCTTTGCCGGCGTCGGCGCCGTGGCCTGAGGCTTCGCCGGAGTCGGCGTTGGTACTGGAGCAGCCGGAGCACAGGTAACCGCCAAAGACAAAACCGCCGCCATAAGAAGCAAGGACCCACCACGTACTGTCAATAATCTGTTGTGCACCTTAACCTCCCAACACAGTTACTGTAAGGCTAATACGGGGCTAAAAACAAACCGAGCAACCGCGAAAGAACCAACCCACCATACATGTTAACATTGAGAAGCTGGTAGAATATCGCGTACACTCCCACAACGGTGATGATGGCAGAGGCTGCGCCTGCCCACCACGTCGCGCCGTACGTCTTCGTATAAGCGACTACCAGGATAGGGATGGCAATGAGAAAGCCTAGCAGATAGATGGCCAGGAAAAAGCCGAGCACCCACATCCCCGATACTAGATATGCCCGCACTCCGCCAGTTGCGATGGACTCCTCGCCGACGCCATCGCACCTTTGAAGCCTCACGAGCTTTCGCCTCTGGAGAAGCGAGCCCGCTAATATCGTCCCGGATAGAATCAAGGCAGCCAGGCCAAACACAATTGGTAACAGCTTGGCCTCGAGGTTAGCTTCTTGCAGCGAGGCAATCACCATTATTGACACCACGGCCATAATCCCTACAAGGAAGTAGACGCCGCCTCTCCGTTCCATTCCCTAACGACTCCGTTGGACAAGTTCACCCACCCAGCCAGCCAGGAATCAAACCGCCGTACAGGCCAACCTTCAGGGCATACTCGAATATGCCATAGATCAGAGCACCCGAGATAATACCGGTCGCTATGGCGACAAGCCAGGTTGCCCCGTATGACTTGATGTAGCCGGCAGTTACGACCGGGATTGCCAAAGTGAAGCCCAAAACATAGATTGCCAGGACGAAACCCACCGTCCATGCCCCGGCTATGAGATATCCACGCGTGTTTGCGGTGGTCGAACCCGCGTCCTTCGCTTCTTCTCCCGCCACCTTCGCCTTTTGCTTGTTCTTTCGTAGCGTACTGGATAGTTCCACTGCGGAAACGAGAATAACTGCGCCGCCAACTCCAACAGGCAGTAGCTTGGCCTCCAACCTGTTCTCTCGGAGCGATACAAGGACCATCGCCGCCATCACGACGATGATTCCTACGAGGAAGTAGACGCTGCCCCTTCGGTCCATGCCTCTCCACCCCCTTTCCTCAGCCAGCGCCTGACGCCAGCCTTTATCGGCCCGTAGCCAATAACACCGATGACCATCAGTAGCAGCATCATGCTGATAGGTCTGGCAAAGAACAGAGGGCCGTCCGCGGAAAGAGCAATAAAAAGATACTTTTCAAAGATATTTCCTAGTACGAAGCCCAGAAGCAGTGCCGCCCTGTTGAAACCGAACTCCTTCATGGCAAACCCCAGCGCCCCCACAACCAGCACCACGATGAGATCGGTGAGATCCTGTCGCTCAGCGAAGGTTCCGACAAAGGTGATCGTCAGCACCGAAGGCACAAGAATACGGCCCGGAACGAGGGCGATATTGGCCAGATGGGGCGCCAAAGCAAAGCAGATTGCACCGCCGATCACATTAGACACGATTAGGATCAGGAAAAGTGTAAGCGATAAACCCAAGTTCTTTGTCATCATGTCGGGGCCCGGTGTGATCCCGAGGATCAGAAACGCTCCCAGAATGAAGACCCCTTCTGCGCTGCCCGGAATACCGAGAGACAGAGTCGTCAACAGACTGCCCGCATCCTTGGCGTTGTTAGCGGCCTCTGGACCAATGACCCCTTCCACACGACCCGTGCCAAACTCTTCCGGTCGCTTTGACGTTTGCTTGGCGTGCCCGTAGGCGATGAAGGTGGCAGCGGTAGCGCCGATCCCCGGGATCACCCCAATGATATAACCGATTGTCGAAGAGCGGACGAAGAGCCACCAGTGGCGCCACACGTCCCTCGCCCCTTCCCATACACCCTGAGTGCTCTGTATGGTGCCCGCACGTGCAATCGACCCACCGGCAGCAGCCAGCGCTATCATTTCGGGCACGGCGAACAGGCCAAGAACTACTGGAACCAGAGGGAGACCGTCGTAAAGGTAGACCGAGTCGAAGGTAAACCGCCCAACCCCGGTCTTGACTTGCATCCCAATCAAGGAGATCGCCAACCCCAGGCCCCCACTAATCAGCCCCCGAGCCATGGCTCCCCTGCCAAGCGTTGCGATGAAGGCCAGACCCAGGAGCACCAGGAAGACCATATCCGCGGAGCGAAGGCCGAATACCAGCGGCAGTACGAGTGGGATCATCGCAAAGGCGAAGAACACCGTGAGGGCGCCACCGGCCGCCGAGCTCATCAACGCTGCGCCCAGGGCTCGGCCCGCCTGGCCTTTTTGCGACATGGGATAGCCGTCGATCAAGGTAGCCGCGTTGGAGCCGGTGCCGGGCACGTTCAGCAAGATGGACGTTATGGAGCCGCCGGTGGTATTAGTGGCCCCCAGCGCCACCATCAGGGGAAGGGCTTCGTACGGCGACATTACGAAGACGAAGGGCAGGATGAGGGCCATCCCCGACAGCCCCCCGATGCCGGGGATCACGCCAAGCACAAGTCCCAGGACTGACCCAAAAATCATGTAGTACCACACCTGGGGATTTGCAAGGCTCTGCAGGGCCTCGCCAAAGGCTTCCAGAACCATTTTCCGGTCGCTCCTCCTTCCCCTCACGTCGCTCAGTAGACGCCGCGTAGAGATTTCGTCGATCCCACGGAGGGCCTGCGTCTCGCCTACAGCCCCCCGTGAGTCCAGGTCACTTGAGACAGCCCTTGATAGAGTTCCAGAAGGCGCCTACGCGTTGTTAGAGAATAACTGACAGGTCACTGTACGTGGCGCATAATCGCTTCGTCGTATTTGGCGCGAACATCCTTGGGCAGCGTCATTACCTCCCGAATCCCGGCGGCCACGACATCTCCCTTCCTGTACCCCGTCCAAACCGGATACCGCTTCTTCAGATCCTCCACCAGCGACTTCGACTCCATCATCTTGCTGAAGGTTTGGCGGAGAAAGAGAACTCTGTCATCAGGTATGCCCGCCGGTCCAAACACCACCTTTGATTGGTTCATGATCGACGCAAAGATCTTCAGCAATGTTTCTTGATCCGGAGAAAGCCGCATCAGGTCGGGAACTGCGGGCGTGTTAGGAAACGCATCTGCCCTTTTGAAGTCCAGCATAACCACCGGCGCCTTGTTTACCTTCTTGTCCATTCCAGCCTGTAGCGTCCCGGACGGAAACGTGTAGCCGTGCATTTCTCCTCGACCCAGGGCTAGCTGCACCTCCGCGGTGCTGGCATAGCCAGACACGACCTTGGCCCCCTTCAGTCCGAAGAGCTCGATGGCCAATCCACCACCCTGCCCGCCTGCCGCCCTTATGCCAAGCGCGCCCAGTTTCAGCCCTTCAGCCTTACGAAGGTCGTCCATTGTCTCGTACGGTAGGCCCGAGGCAACAGACAAGCCAATCGGCTCCATGCCGAAATCGCCGATCCAAGTCATCTTCGCGACGTCATACTTGACGCCGGGCTCCTCGAAAACCTGGAAATTTGTTATGGGCCCCGTGATCGAAAACCCCAGCGTAAGCCCATCGGGTTTCGCCTGGCCAACGGCGTTCATGCCCTCGAGACCGCCAGCGGCGGCCATGTTTCTGACGAGCATAGTGCCGCCAGTGTACTCCTTCCAGGCATTGGCAAGAATCCTGCCTGCGGCATCAGTGCCACCACCTGCTCCGTAGGTAACGATAAGGTTGACGGTCTTACCCTTGTAGAACTCCGCCCCTGTATCGGCCTTCGCGACGGGCGTGGCCGCTGGCGCCTTGGTCGGAGCTGCCGTCGGGGCTGGAGCCGGAGCCTTTGCCGGTGCCGACGTCGGCGCTGCAGCCGGAGCCGGAGCCTTTGCCGGCGCAGGCGTGGGCGTCGGGGCCGGTGAAGCGCAGGCGGCGATCAGGCTGACCGCCACCACTATCATTAGCAAGGCGAAACCGTGGTTACGCGTGGATGATCGCTTTCTTCCCATCTTAACCTCCTTTAGTAGTCAGCAGAGCCCAAGCACCTGCCACCCAACCAGTCTACCCCCTCGCTGATCTCCGTCCATCTGTCCAGGCGCATGTCTCCCCAGGGGTCCACAGGCACAGCTCCCGCCCTGGGCTTCAGCGTCCGGCCCTTTTCACACCCGATAACCCTGCTCGGGGTCGGCAGTCGTGGCTCGAGGTTCAGATTGCCCGTGCTCACCATCGCGGTCGCCCCGGGCACGTAAAAGTGGAGCGCCGGCCCGGTGCCGTCGAGGCCTCCTGCCTCCGGCGTCAAGAAGACGGTGTTGATGCATTTCTCCTCGCATGCCTGCACGGTGAGCATAACGTCCATTAGATTGTTGCCCGAGGGCGACGACCTGGTGATGATAACGCTATCGGCACGCAGCAGCTTAGCCATCTGAGAGGTGCAGGTGGCGGTAACCTGCTTGCCAAACTCGCTTTCGAAGCGTGTTCGCTGCAGGATCACTCCCAGAAAGTTCAAGCGCTTGCCGTGCTCTCGTGACAAAGCAAGCGGCACGGGCGGATTCATCCATCGCCAGGTTAGCGGCTGGCTAGCGTTCCCCCGGCGCGCGTCCGAGGTCAGCGCCCCGTCGAGCATCTCGTTAGGGTGCACCAGAAACGGCATAGACTCTTTGATGGGTAAGCCGTAGTACGCAAGGCTGGAATGGGGTGTGTGCCATTCGGTGTAGCAACCCATTATGTAGGCCACGCGGGGCAGTGACGGGTCGACGTCACCGAGATCGAACACCTCGACTTCGTCGGGCTGCACGTCCCGTGTTGTCTCGGCCAGACGCTCGGCTACCCTGCACTCGGCCAATAGAATGGCATTATGGGCCTCGATTTCGGTCAAGCCGGCGGAGAGCTTTGTCATCAGCACGACGTTGACGGTCGCACTCAACGGGGAGAGCTCTGCACCAGGTCCCCACATGTCCACGATTCCCGTGTTCTGGGCTCCGGTACCCGTCAGGACCGTTGGCTCGTATTCCGAAACGTGGACTACCGCAGTACCCTTCAGCCTGTTGGTCCTGCCCTGGCCGACCGTCTTCAATGGCCCTAGAACGCCGGGGAAGACGCACCCTGGGCCTGACACTTTCGCTCTTGGCTCGACGGCGTCACGAATATTGACAATCCTGGTCTGCTCGCCCGGAACTGCCACGTCCAGATCGGCCCAGGCGATCTTCTCGTCCTTCATCACGAGCTTCACCAACTCTGCCTTGTCGATTTCCAGGATTCCGTTCTCGTATCTGTTGCGTCCCTCGAAAACGACGTTTCTTACGGGGAAGCTCGCCAGCTCAAGCCTCATTAGATACTACCTCACTATTTGCACAATGTTTGAAATACTACCGCTCTTTACGCGGCTCCTCTCGCGAAGTCGGCGTGATGCCCCGCGCCTCACCAAGCGGACAGGGGCACACGCGACCGCGACAAATGATCGCGCCAAGCGCTAACCGGATGTGAAGGTAACTTCCGGTACGAAGACGGTAGGACGGTCGACTTCGGTTTGCAGCGCGCGAAGAGCCGTCTCGACGATCTTTCGCCGCATGACCCGGTCGGCCTCGTCCGGCAGATTGGGGTCACCACACGGGTGGGGCACCTTGGTTCCGGCGACGACGCGGTTGGCACGCATCTGCTCACCCAGCATCGTCATCGGCGTGATGAATGCCACCGGTATGCCGACTTTCTCGATTTCTCTTGCAATCACAGCACCGCTGCGCGTACAACTCCCTCAGGTGGACACGAGTATGGCGGCGTCGATGCCCTCGATCTTCATGTCCTGTACGATGCCTGATCCGATGACCTCCATCTCCGCGTACAGCGCGCCCACGCCTGTGGTCGTGTAGAAGTACGGGTACAATTTGGCGAAGGCACCCTCGCTCTGCAGTTGCCGGCACGCGTCGAGCGGAACCCCATAGTTGGGGTTCACCTCCATAAACTGCGTGTTGTACCCGCCGTGCATAATCTTCCACTGAATGTCCCGCATCGAGCCGAACCGCTCGATCGAGTACTTCTTCCACTGGGTATTGCGGTTGCCTTTGAATCCATCGGGATTCTCCCACGGAACGACGCCGGCCGTGCTCACCATTGCCAGGCAGGCATCCTTCAGGCTCTCCAACCGCGGCGGAACCGGGATCGGTTCGATCGTCGCGATGGGTATTTCGGTGGCGAAAGGCGCGCGGGCGGTCTTGGCAAGGAGCATATCGATGGCTCTTTCCGCGCCGTTCTTCGTCTTCGTCTCGACCAGTCGGAAGCCACGTGGCAAGTAGCCCTCATCAGCAGCCGAGCCCAGCGCCGAACCGGTGGCCAACTTGGCAACCAGCCGAGCTATTCTCGACAGAGCTTCCTCCATGCCGGCGGCGCTATCGGCTGTTGGAACAGCAAAAACGCCTCTATCAATGTGCTGCCGGTAAGCCGCGAGTCCGGAGTTCTCCTGGTGCATGCCCGTTACACAGGGCAACCCAAGGGAAGTGTTGATGGCGTGACACACCTCCACGCAGGCAAAGCCGTATCTGCCGGCCATAAAGGTGGGTCCGGCCACGACCATGCTCACGTCACGGTCTTTGGCGATGTTTGTCAGGGCTGCAACCACATCGCTCATCCGTGACGCAAAATAGTTGTCGCCGCAGTACGCGGTGACGGCGATCTCTGCCGAGTCTCCCAGCAGCGCTTGCAGACGTCTGCCGGGACCTACCGGGCCCTCTTTCGTCGCCAGGGGCAGGTCTGCCTTCTCCTCACCGCCCTCCCCGGCAAAGAACTGATTCAAAAAGTGCAGCAGTTTGACTTTAGACATAGCGATCTCCTTCAAGCTACTCGAGTCGATCCTCAAGCCTCGTGGGCTCCCACACTGTGGGCGGGGCACTATTCTTTTATCAAACGACAAGCGTTTGGCCCGGGGAATGCTTCAAAGGTCAACAAGAACGAACCCGGGTCTACCCGGTCCCGAAAACGCTACCAATTGACGAAAACGCTACCGATGGGTGCCTGTTGTCAGATTGGAGACTGGGGCCAATATAGCACGCTGCGTTGCCGGCGTCAAGCGCGTGTTTCGACGTTCGACGGGTAGTGTAACCGGAATTGCAGAGAAGGAGGTTGAGCGGTCTGTTAACGGCGTCAACGGATACGAAGCAGATAAACGGATGGGCTGGCGGGCTGGTCGGTGTGCAAGCACATGGGAGCTGCATTCAGGCCTTCACTCGCATCCTTACGCACGATAGCCTCATCAGCCTGCAGTTTGCTGTGACTCACTATGCGAGATGTTACTCTAAGCACGTAGCAGTAAGCAATCAGCAGTCAGCCGTCAGCCACGAAACGGAACGCAGGCTGCTCCGACGCGCTGACGGCTGAAAGCTAATTACTGACAGCTACTTAGGTCAGCTTAGTACGCCACACACATTGCCTTGGTTCCGCCGAACCAGTCTACCCCCTCGCTTATCTCCGTCCATCTGTCCAGCTTGATTGCGCCCCACGGGTAAATTGGTTTGACTCCCGGTCGCAGAACTATTGTCTGGCCTTTTTCGCATCCTATGACCTTTTTCGGCGCCGGCATTTGAGGCTCGATGTTCAAATTGCCTGTGCTCACCATAGCCGTGGCCTCCGGCACGGTGAAGAAGAAGGAGGGGCCAGTCCCATCGCTGCCACACGCCTCGGGGGTCAAGAAAACGGTCTTGATTCCTTTCTTTTCGCAGGCCTGGACTGTTAGCATAGCATCCACCAGGCTGATCCCCGCAGGGTTTATCCTGGTGATGATGGCGTTGTCTGCCCCCAGCAGCTTCGCCATATTGGAGGCGCTGGCCGCGGCAACCATCTTGCCGAACTCGCTTTCAGAGCCGGCTCGCTGCAGAATCACCCCCAAGAAGTTCAGGCTCTTCCCGTGCTCCCTCATTAGCTCGAGCACTACCGGCTGGTTCATCCACCGCCAGTTGAGCGGCCAGCTCGAATGTCCTTTTCGAGCATCTGTCGTTATCGCCCCGTCGAAAAACTCGTTGGGGTGAACGAGAGTCGGCAACGACTCCCAGATAGGCAAACCGTAGTACGCAATGCTAGCGGGGGGAAGGTGCCACTCGGTCAAGAAGCTGAGAATGTAGACTATTCGAGGCAAAGAAGGGTCGGCTTTGCCCAGTTCAAAGATCTCTATGTTGTCAATGCCGGAATCTGAATCTCTGGTGGTCTCGGCCACGCGGCGAGCTATCTTGCATTCGGCCAATTGAATGGCGCTGTGAGCCTCCACCTCGGTGAGGCCGCCGACGAGCCTGCTCGCCAGGACAAGGTTGATGGTCGAGCCCAAGGGAGTCAGCTCGGCTCCGGGGCCCCACATGTCCAAGACTCCGGAACCCTGCGCGCCTGTCCCGGCCGTAACCGTCGGCTGATACTCCGCCGAATGTATCACGGCGACCCCGGCCATTCGGTTGGTTCTGCCCTGGCCGACGGTCTCCACCGGTCCGAGAATACCGGGGAACACACACCCGGGACCAGAGACCTTTACTCGCGGCTCCGCGGCGCTACGAACGTTCACGATCCTCGTTTGCTCTCCTGGAAACACAATGTCCAGGTCGGCCGATGCAACCCTCGCATCCTCGAAGACCAGGCTCAACAACTCTTGCTTGCTGATCTCCAGGACCCCGTCCTCATACCTGGTGCGTTCGTCAAACCGCGCATCGCTTACCGGAAAGCTTGCCAGGTCCAGTCGCATTGGATTAACCTCGCTCCATCTACACGCACGTATAAGTGACCGCCGGCACAAATGCAGTAGGACCGGCTACATCTGTTTGAAGAGCACCAAGGGCGCACTCGACGATCTTCTCGCGTAAGGCAAGATCGGCTTCCGCCGGCAGGTTTGGATCGCCACACGGATGCGGAACCTTAGTTGCGGTCACGACTCGATTAGCCCCCACTTGCCTGCCTAGCATCGCCATCGACGTGACCAGGGCCACCGGTATCCCCTGTTTCTCGATTTCCCTCGCTATCACAGCACCGCTGCGAGTGCAGCTACCTCAGGTCGAAACTAACACGACCGCATCTATGCCTTCAGTCTTCAAATCCCGTACCATTTCCATTCCTATGAACTGCATATCGGAGAACGTTGCCCCTACGCCCGTTGTGCCGTAGTAGGATGGATAGAGTTTAGCAAACGCGCCCTCTCTTTCCAGTCGCCGACAGGCGTCGAGTGGAACCCCATAGTTGGGGTTTTCCTCCATAAACTGGGTGTTGTAGCCTCCGTGCATAACCTGCCACCGACCATCTCGCATGGAGTCCAGCCCGTCAATCGAGTATTTTCTCCAATGAGTGTTTCGATTGGCCTTGAAGCCATCGGGGTTTCCCAACGGCACCACGCCAGCGGTGCTTACCAGAGCCAGTCGGGCACCCCTCAGGCTCTCGATCTTTGGAGGAACGGGAATCGTTTCCACCCTGTCGACCGGGATCTCGGTCTCGAAGACTCCACCAGCCGCTTTGCTCAACAGCATATCGACGGCCCTCTTCGCACCGCTCTTGCTGCCAAATCTGACGAGGCGGAAGCCGCGAGGGATATAGCCTTCTTCGGAGGCCGATCCCACGGCCGAACCGATGGCCAGCTTGGTAACCAACCTGGCCATTCTCGACAGCGCATCCTCCATACCGGAGGCATCGCCTGCAGTCGGGAGAGCATAGACCGCGCTGTTCCTGTATTGCCTGTATGCGTCCACTCCGGGGTTCTCCGGGTGCATACCGGTGACGGCGTGGAGGCCCAAGGAAGCGCTCAGGGACTGACATATCTCCGCAGAGGCGAAGCCATATCTGCCGGCCATAAAACTCGGACCTGCAACCAAAATCCCGACGTCGTTGCCCCGAGCGACATTTGTAATCGATGCGATGACAGCCTCCGCATGAGAAACAAAGTAGTTGTCGCCACAGTACACGGTCGCTACGATTTCGGCCGTGTCCCTAAGCAGCGCTTGCAGGCGCCTGCCAGGACCGATCGGTCCCGCTTGTGAAACCAGAGGTAGATCTGCTTTTTCCTCACCCCCTTCACCGGCAAAAAACTGGTTCAAGAAGTGTAGCAATCGAACTCGTGACATCGTATTCCTTCCTTGGGATTCGCGGTTCCTGCAGATCACTTGATATGACGCATAATTGCTTCGTCATACTTGACTTTGGCGTCCTTAGGCATGGTCATCACCTCCCGGACTCCAGCCGTAACGTCTTCGCCCTTCATATAGCCCGTCCAAACCGGATACCGCTTCTTCAACTCGTCCACGAGCGCTTTCGTCTCCATCATCTTGTTGAAGGTTTGGCGCAGGAAAAGAACCCTGTCCTCGGGGATGCCCGGCGGCCCTAACAGCGCCTTAGACTGGTTCTGGGTCGAAACAAAAATCGTAAGAAGCCTTTCCTGTTCCGGAGAAAGTTTCAGCAACTCCGGGACCGCCGGAGTATCGGGAAACGCGTCGGACCTCTTGGAGTCCAGGGTAACAAACGGCGCCTTGTTGATCTTCTTGTTGATGCCGTCCTGCAGCGTGGAAGCCGAGTACGTGTACCCATCTACCTCGCCCCGACCCATCGCTAGCTGAATCTCCGCTGTGCTGGCGTAGCCGGCGACTACTCTGCCATCGTTCAGACCGAACAACTCGATTGCCAGTCCGCCGCCCTGCCCTCCCGCAGCTCTTACCCCTAATCCGCCGAATTTCAACCCTTCAACCTTGCGGAGTTCGTCCATAGACTTGTAGGGCAACCTCTCCGCGATAGCCAGCCCGATCGGCTCCTTTCCGAAATCCCCGATCCAGGTCACCTTCCCGATGTCGTAGTTGACTCCGGCCTCCTCGAAGATCTGAGCACTGGCCATAGACCCCGTAATCGAGAACCCGAGCGTAAGACCATCGGGTCTTGCCTCGTAAATGGCATTCATGCCTTCAAGGCCACCGGCGCCGGCCCTGTTTCTAACGATCAAAGTGCCCTCGACAAAGTCCTTCCAGAAATTGGCGATGATCCGAGCGGCGGCATCGGTCCCTCCACCTGCCCCATAAGTAACGATCAAGGTTACCGTCTTGCCCTTGTAGAAATCGGCTCCACTGGACGCCTTCGCCGCGGGCGTTGGCGCCGGCGCAGCCGGCTTGGTAGGAGCCGGGGTGGGCGCGGCGGCCGGGGCCTTAGTGGGTGCCGCCGGAGGCGCTGGAGCCGGAGCCTTTGTGGGAGTGGCCGTCGGTGCCGTAGCCGCAGGAGCGCAAGCGACTACAAGACTCAGCACTGCCACCACCACAAGCATGGACAAACCAAGGTTGTACGCCGATGACTTGTTCCCTCCCATCTGAACCTCCTGAATAGTATTCCGGCCGTGCGGCGCCAGTGGTGTGCAGTACAGCCACACCATTCACCCGCCGCCACAAGGGATCCGCGGATTTGTTCAATGGTATTCAGGTAGGCCTGGTTACAGCGCAAGAGTGCGTAGGCGACTGCAAGAAACGTAGGTGACACGTGTGGCGGGCGATCGGTGCCCGCAACCTCGCCTGCGAGGATACGCCGAAATACGCCGGATCGGGTTCCGCAAAGCCAGGACACACCTTGGCATGGGTCCGATCCGCCGGTGAAATAGTGTACAATGTCAGGGCTACGCCTTGGGAAATATTAGCACTCAACTGGCCTTGCTGTCAAGATTGTATTTCGATCAATAATCCGCACAGCCAGCGTACGCGCCGCCGAACCAATCCACGCCCTCGGCGATCTCGACCCAGGTTTCGAAGCTGAGCTCGCCCCAGGGGCTGATGGGCTTTGATCCCGGCTTAGTCACGATCATTTCACCCTCGGCACAGCCGATTACCTTGTCAGGCGCCGGCAGCCTCGGCCCCACGTTCAGGTTGCCTGTGCTGACCATCGCCGTTGCCTCGGGCACGTAGAAGTGCAGGGCCGGCCCGGTCCCATCGCTGTCAGCCATCTCAGGCGTGAGGAAGACCGTGCTGATGCCCTTTCTTTCGCAGGCTTGCAGGGTGAGCATAACGTCCACCAGGTTGTTGCCGGAGTTGCACGATCTGGTAATAACGGCGGCGTCGGCGCTCCATAACCTTGCCAGTTGTGAGGTGGACGCCGCGGTGACCTGCTTGCCAAACTCGCTTTCAAATCTAGTGCGCTGCAAGATCACCCCGATGAAGTTCAGCCGCTTGCCATGCTCCCTTAGCAGTGCCATAATGACCGGCTGGTTCATCCAGCGCCAGGTAAGCACCTGGATGGAGTTGCCCCGCCGCGCATCCGAGGTCACCGCGCCGTCGAGCAGCTCGTTTGGGTGCACCAATGTGGGCAGGGACTCCCTGATGGGGAGCCCATAGTAGGCGACACCGGAATGGATGGTGTGCCACTCGGTCAGGCAACCCATAATGTAGACCACGCGAGGCAGAGAGGGGTTTACCTTGGACAACTCGAAAACCTCCAAGTTCTCAGGGCTCTGCCCCTTCGTCGTCTCGGCCAGGCGTTGCGCAATTCTGCACTCCGCCAACTGAATAGAGGTATGAGCTTCGATTTCCGAGATTCCGGCGGCAAGCGTGGTCGTCAGCACGATGTTGACGGTGGAGCTCAGCGGTGTCAGCAGCGCTCCCGGCTCCCACATGTCCACAATGCCGGTGTTCCCGGCCCCCGAGCCCGTCAACACGGCGGGCTCGTAGCGCGAGCAGTGGATCACCGTGACTCCATCGAGCCTGTTGGTTCTGCCTTCCCCGACGGTTTCCACGGGGCCCAGAATGCCGGGGAACACGCACCCCGGTCCCGAAGTCTTCACCCTCGGCTCCACCGCGTCACGCGTGTTCGCGATCCTCGTACGCTCTCCGGGGAGTGCAACGTCCAGGTCGGCAGCCACTACCCTCTCGTCGCGCATCGCAAGGCCCAGCAACTCGGCCTTGTCGACGTTCAGAATGCCGTCCTCGTAGCTCGTGTGCGCGCCAAAACGAACGCTCTTTACCGGAAAGCTAGCCAGTTCCAGCCTCATTGCGCTTCCTCACCTTACGTAACTACTTCTGATACCTACCCAGTTTCTCGATGGCGTAATCGACGTATCGGTTGTCTATGGCCTCCTTGAGGTTGACGGGATCCTTGACATCCCCCCTCTTGACAAAGAAGTCCATGTCCTTTTGAATGCTCTCTGGATACACATACCCATCCGGGTTAATCGGCTGAGGGTTCAGTTTCTTAAGAACCTCCGGATCCTTCTGAGTGGAGTACTTAGTCAAGATCGTTATGACCGCATCTTTGCCTATATTCTTGACCAACGCGTCGTTGTAGTCTCGCACGCCCTTGATGTAAGCTACCATGAAACGTCTAGCTGCCTCTAGCTTCTTGTCGATAAACGATGGGGCATATAAGACGACGCTGGGTTCATGGTTTGGGATGATCTCATAGCTGAGCTTCCACATCGCTGCCACGCCCTTGTCTATCGCCGTCGTCACGTTTGGCTCGAAAGCATAGGCGATGTCGATGGCCTTGTTGGCGAAGGCGATGATCATGTCCGGGTAACCCATAAGCTTGATCTCGACATCGTTAATGGTCAGCCCGCCCTGTCCAAGCAACACCTCGACCTCGTGCTCGGAGGTGGTGCCCCTGCTGGCGAGAGCGAAAGTGCGGCCCTTCAGGTCCGCGGGGGTCTTAATGGCCCCGCTGTCCATTAGGTCTTTTCTCACCAGGAATCCCACCGACTTGTTGCCCGGCTCGGCGTGGCTCTTATCGGCGACGATCCTCACCGGAACCTCTCGGGCGATCAAATTGAACAGCCCGGCGCTGACGCCGCCGGCGCCGACGTCCAATTGACCGGTTCCCATCGGGGCATTCATCAACGCCGCGGTCTGAAAGTTAACCAACTCGACGTCCAACCCCAGTTCCTTGAAGTAGCCGCGGTCAGCGGAGATGAAGAAGCCAGCGTCGACCACGGAACCTAGCACACCGACTTTCACCTGCACCGGCGGGCTCAACGGCGGATCCGCCACCTTGGCCGGCGCAGGCGTGGGTTTCGCCGGTGGCGCCGCGGCAGCAGGCGCCTTGGTTGGCGCTGCAGGTGGCTGAGTCGGAGCCGCGGCCGGTGGCTTAGTTGGGGCCGCGGCCGGTGGCTTAGTTGGCGTCGGCGTTGGAGCCGGCGCCGCGCAGCCGAGAGTGCCGAGAAGCAACGCGCTTGCTAAGACAAGGATGCCCGCTGTGACGTGAGACTTAGCCATTGCAACCCTCCCCATTTTCTCATAGGTAATCCTCTAGCTTGATCGCTTCCCAAAGGTCTCGTGGCGGCACGATTCGTTGCTCGAAGGTCAGGTCCACGGGCATGGTGGCGTCCACGATCATTTTCGACGTCATGTAGCCCCGCTCGTGCCGTGTCTCGTCGTAGGAAGTTGGATGAAGATGTGGACCGGTCATTCGGGGGATGAAGACGATGTCTCGATCGGGCACGACCCTGGTCGAGATCGCCCAGAGCACCTCTTCTTCGTCGTACACGTCGACGTCCTCGTCCACAAGCACCACCATCATGTTGCCGATACCTGTGCCGAGCGCAGCCAGACCGGCGCGCTTACCCTCACCCTGCACCCGTTTCTTGATAGAGATATAGTGGCTAAAGACGCTCGCGGATGAGGGTGGGCTGTGAACGGCGACCAGCGTTGGAACCGCGGCCTTCACGCCATCGTAGACGACGGACTCGCGGGCCATGACGCCGCACATGTTGTGCTCGCGGTGGGAAGGGTCCAAGTCGTGGTAGATGGCGTCCCGGCGCATGGTTATGCAGGTCACGTCGATCAGGTAGCAGGGTTTCTTCTCCTCGCCATAATAGCCGGCAAACTCGGAAAACGGACCATCCGTGACCATGTGGCGGGGGTCGACCGTTCCCTCGATCACTATCTCGGCCAGGGCCGGGACGGGGAGGTCCACAGTCTCCCCCGGCGTCACCTGCACAGACTCCCCGAGATAGCCACCCGCGACCTCGAACTCGTTCACATCGAGAGGACCCTCGTACACGGAGGCAAGAACAACGGCGGGATGGTGCCCGACGAAGATCGCCACCTCCATCGGGCTGCCCTGCTCGGCGTATTTCCGCGCGATATATCCCGCGTGATGTATCGGATTGGTCATGAAGCCTAGCTTGTTCTTCCCCTTGACCTCGTGCCGGTACATCCCGACGTTGGGTGTCCCCGTGTCAGGGTCTTTGCAGACCAGGCAGCCAACACTGATGTACTTTCCGGAATTGAGAACTGCGTGATGCACGATGGGCAGCAGTCCCAGGTCGACGTCCTCGCCTTTGAGAACCACTTCCTTAACAGGCGCCGCGGAAGAGGGGACTGGTTCGACAGGCCTTCTGATCTCCTTGCGCCTCCTGAACTCGTGGAAGATGTCCGATTTCGTCATGATCCTTGGGTCCATACCGAACGCCAGACCGATCATCTCACGACTGCCGAAAAGGTTGGTCACGAGGGGGAGCTTGCTGCCGAGGATTTCGGGACAGTTGATGACAGGGAAACGATCTTCGCGCGCGAGCTTCTGCTGGATGACGCATACTTCCAGCACGGGGCTCAGCGGTCCGGCGACCTCCACGTAGAACTCCGGTCCCGCCTCCTTTGCCAGCCTCAAGAAGTGCCTGAGGTCCTTGGTCATCGAGACCCCCCTGTCGAAAATATCGACCTTGGGCGCAAACCCGCAGGGTCGACTGCGGTGGCCCCTTCAGCGCTCGACAAAAAAAGGATACGTTTGCCGCCGTTGCTACCGATGGATGCTTGTTACCTTGTGAGGGCTGGAGCCACTATAGCACGCCGTGCTGCCTGCGTCAAGACCGCGCACGCAGGAACGCGTGAGCCCGCAGTCGGGTGGCGGTTGACAAGCCCCAGTTGCTCGTGTTAAGTTGCGGGAGATACGAACAACGAGGGGAGGATTGGAATTGATTTTCAATGATCTCAGGGAATTTCTACAACGGGCAGACGAGCTGGGTCTGTGCAAGACAGTCGATGGGGCAGATTGGCAACTGGAGGTAGGCGCCATCACGGAACTGGGGCTGTACGTTCCCGATGCGCCGCTTCTGGTCTTTGACAACATCAAAGGCTACTCGGCTGGCTATCGCGTCGTTTCCAACTTTCTCAACACGCCGAAGCTGGTGGCTCTAGCCTTTGGTCTGCCTCTGGACGCGAGAGGCACCGATCAGGTGCGGGCCTGGCGCGACACGCTGCGGGACGAGTTTAAGCCGATGCCGCCGGTCGAGGTTCAAACCGGCCCCGTGATGGAGAACGTCCACACCGGCGACGACGTCGACCTCTTTGAGTTTCCGGTGCCCCTATGGCACGAGCGCGACGGTGGCAGATACATCGGCACCGGCAACATGGTCATCCAGCGTGACCCCGACGACGGCTGGGTCAACCTCGGGACATACAGAGTTCAGGCGCACGACAAGAATACCGCGACCGTCTACAATTCTCCGGGCAGGCACGGCGATGAGATCAGAAAGAAGTATTGGTCCAGGGGCTTGGCCTGCCCCGTGGCCGTTACCTGCGGGCAAGACCCTGTTTTGTGGAGTATGGCTCACAGCGGTATCCCCCAGAAGGTCGGTGAGTACGACTACGCCGGCTGGCTGAGGGGCGAGCCCATCGAAGTTGTGAAAGGGCCCATCACGGGTCTGCCTGTTCCAGCGACTGCCGAGATCGTGCTGGAGGGGGAGATGCTGCCGCCCGGCACGGAGACGAGGACGGAGGGACCGTTCGGCGAATGGACCGGCTACTACGCAAGCGGCTCGCGCAGCGAGCCCGTGTTCAGGGTGAAGGCCGTCTTGCACCGCAACGATCCTATCCTCCTTGGCGCGCCGCCGCAAATGGGACCGTATGACTTCTGGTTCGGCAAGAACATTATGAGAGCGGCCATCTTGTGGAAGGAACTGGACAAGAACGTACCGGGGGTCAAAGGGGTGTGGCTGCCCCCCGAGTCCCGAGGCCCGAGCATCATCATCGCCGCCATCCAGCAGCAATATGCGGGACACGCTAAGCAGGCGGCAAACTTCCTCTCCGGCAGCTACCAGGGAGCTTACATGTGCCGGATGATCATCATCGTGGACGACGACATCGACCCATCCAGCTTCGCCGACGTCTGGTGGGCGCTGGGCACGAGGTGCGAGCCGGAGACGTCGATCGACGTCCTGCGGGGCTGCTGGGGCTCACCCCTGGACCCCACACTGCCGCCCGACAAGCGGAGCCAGAGAGACTTCACCCATTCACAGGCCGTCATTCTTGCCTGCAAACCCTTCCACTGGATCAAAGAGTTCCCGGCCCCGGTCAAGAGCAGCCCCGAGCTACTCAGGAAGACCAGGGAGAAGTGGGGCGAGATAGTCTTTGGGGGCGTACGGGAGAATCAGCCAAGATAGATGGCCCTGTTATGATCTTCGAATAGACTCTTGACATACCCTACCCCTGTATAGTATTATAGGCTTGTCTGAAGGCCGTGTCAATACCCTTGCTGCGCTTGCACAGGTACTTGCCAAAGTTGGCGATTGGGCGTAACATAGAAACGTGGGGGAGGTTCGACATGAATACAACCGGCAGGATAGTCTCCGTAAAGGTATACAACGACAGCAGAACAGAGATCTGCTTCTCAGGAGGCTGAGGACCTCGCTGGTCTCAGGCCGAGATCGCGAACTTGATCGCCCATTATCTTCATCGCAAGTATGGTGGCGCCGTGAGGGTCGAGTATCACGATTTGGCCCGGCCCGAGGTGCGCGAACAACATGCGGGGGTCTGGAGCGAGATTCAGAGTCGCCGAATGCCCATGCCAGTGGTCGCCGTCGATGGAGAGTTCGCTACGTCCGGCCGCATCGACTACTGGGACGTCGATCTGGCGGTCGACAGGAAGCTCCGTGAGCAAAGCAAGGCCGCCACTTAGTTTGCAGGGTTCCATATGGGAGAGCTAGACGTCTATGTTGGATTTCAAGCTTCAACGTGAGGAAAAACGGACGGTAGAGCCGGCCAAGGTACACGACGTCATTATTCTGGGAGGTGGGCCTGCCGGCCTTGCCGCCGGCCTGTATGCAGCGCGCGCCGGCCTCGACGTCCTGCTCATCGAGAAGGGCTCTCTTGGTGGACAGGCAGCCATCACGGACTACATAGAGAATTGCCCGGGGTGCCTCGAGGGCTCCGGGGCCGAGTTCATTCGCTACCTGGAGAAGCAGGCCACCAAGTTCGGCCTGAAGATCACCAATGCCGACGTCGTAGACGTCGATCTGGCCGGCGAGATCAAGACAATCAAGACGACCCGAGATCCCCTCAAGTCCAGGTGCACCATCATCGCTACCGGCGCCTCGCCACGAAAGCTAGATATCCCGGGTGAAGACGCCTATCAGGGACGCGGCGTGTCGCACTGTGCCACCTGCGACGCCCCCTTCTACCGGGATAAGGTCGTCGCCGTCGTCGGCGGCGGCGATTCCGCCGTGCAGGAGGGGCTGTTCATCGCACGCTTTGCGGCCCGGGTATTCATCGTTCACCGGCGCGGCGAGCTGCGGGCAACCAAGATCATCCAGGACAAGGCCCGTGCCAATCCCAAAATCGAGTTTCGCTGGAATACCGGCGTCGAGGAAATCGTCGGCGACCGGAGGGCAACCGGCCTGATTCTGCGCGACTTGGTTACCGGAGAGCAGTCAGAGCTGCCCATCGACGGTGTGTTCGTCTATATCGGACTTACACCTAACACCGCGCTTCTGGCGGGCAAGGTTCGAATGAACCCCCAGGGCTACATCGTCACAAACGAGCGCATGGAAACCAATGTGCCGGGCGTTTACGCCATCGGCGACGTGCGTCAGACACCCTTACGCCAGCTAGTGACGGCTATGGCCGATGGTGCTGTTGCGGCGACCTACGCCGACAGGTTCATCAGCGGGGAATCCGCCAATCATAATTGAACGGAGATCGGCCATATTGCTTGCAGGAGGTTAGAAAGCGTGCCACTCATATCCCAAGAAGACCAAGATTTCCTTCGAGACAGGTTCTCCAAGGAGCTCGTCGATCCGATCAACCTAGTGCTTTTCACGCAACATGACTCTCCGCTGGCCGCCCCCACGCATGAATGCATGTACTGCAGGGAGACCAGGGAACTGCTGGAGGAGATAGCAGGGCTTTCGGACAAGATCGACCTCACAATCTACGACTTCGTGGCCGACGCGGCAAAGGCCAGGGAATACGGTGTCGATAAGATACCGGCCGTCGTCGTCGACGGCGCCCGAGGCGTGCGTTACTTCGGCATTCCGGCGGGCTACGAGTTCTCCAGCCTCATCGAAGACATAATCGACGTTTCGGACAAAGAGACCGATCTCTTGCCCGAAACCAGGGATGCCGTCAAGAAGATCGATAAGGACGTACACATTCAGGTCTTCGTGACCCCAACCTGACCGTACTGCCCAGCGGCGGCCAGGTTGGCCCACAAGATGGCTATCGAAAATAAGCACGTCAAGGCGGACGTCGTCGAAGCCTCGGAGTTCCCTTTCCTCGTCGAGAGGTACCACATAATGGGGGTGCCAAAGGTGGTAGTTAACGACAAGGTGGAGTTCGAGGGAGCCCTGGCTGAGGAGCAGTACCTCCAGCAAGTGCTCAGGGCGATCGCCTAGTCCCTGACTACAATTTCCCGCCCGATTATGGTATCATATAGCCACCATCCATTTGCACTGGGAGTTGGCAGCCACTGTGACCAAGTTCTACGTTACCACGGCGATCCTCTACGTGAACGCGCTGCCACACGTCGGTCACGCCTACGAGCTGATCGCCACCGATGCCATAGCCAGGTACAAGCGCCTGACCGGCCACGACGTCTTTTTCCTGACGGGAACGGACGAGAACAGCTTGAACGCCGAGCGGAAGGCCCGCGGGCTCGGCCTCGATCCCCAGGCATACGTCGATCAGATGGCCGCCAGCATCAAGGAGATCTGGCAAAGGCTGAACGTATCTTTCGACGACTTCATTCGCACCACGGATGAACGTCACAAGCTGGCCTGCCAGGAGTTCTTCCAGCGGGTGTACGACCGGGGAGATATCTACCTGGGCACTTACGAGGGCTGGTATTGCGTCTCGTGCGAGGCGTTTTACCGCGCCGATGATCTCGTCGATGAGAAATGCCCGTCGCACCAGACCAGGCCCGAGTGGATCAAGGAGCACAACTACTTCTTTGCCCTATCCAAGTACCAGGACAGGCTGCTGCAGCACATCGAAGCAAATCCCGCGTTCATCCAGCCCGAGTCCAGACGCAACGAGATATTGAGCTTTGTTCGCAGCGGTCTTCAGGACTTCAGTATCTCTCGTGCGTCCATGCGGTGGGGCATTCCCGTGCCGCTAGACCCGGCACAAGTTATCTACGTCTGGTTCGACGCTTTGATTAACTACCTCACAGGAGTTGGCTGGCCGACCGATCCAGCGAAGTACGAACGCTACTGGCCCGCAGACACCCACATCGTGGGTAAGGACATCATCCGCTTCCACTGCGTCTACTGGCCCGCCATGCTGATGTCTGCCGGCCTTCCGCTGCCCCGGAGGATTTTCGGACACGGGTTCATCTATCTCAAGCAGGAGAAGATGAGCAAGTCGTTGGGAACGGGCATCGACCCGGCCGCGATTGCCGACGAGTTTGGCGCCGACTCCCTCAGATACTATATCTTGCGCGAGGTTCCTTTCGGTCGGGACGGAGACTTCACCTGGGAGGGCTTCGTTCAGCGTCACAACTCGGACCTGGCCAATGATCTGGGGAACCTGCTTAATAGAACCGTTAGCATGGTTAACCGCTACTTTGGCGGCACAGTTCCTCCGCCGCAGGCCGCGGCTACAGCGCATCCCATCGACAGGGAGATCAGCGGTCTGGCGAGCGATACTTTCGGGTCGATCGAGAGCCACATGAACAACCTGGCGTTCAGCGACGCCCTGACGACTATATGGCAGTTTGTCAATCGCGCCAACAAGTACGTCGAGGAAACCGCGCCCTGGATTCTCGCGAAGACCGACAGGGAGCGTTTGTCGGCGGTCATGTACAATCTGATCGAGTCCTGCCGGCTGGTTGCCTACGCCGTCTATCCCTTTGTTCCGGCGACGGCAGAGCGCATCGCCGAGCAACTGGGTATTCAACTGGCCATCGGCGAGGACTGGGAAACGACAAGGCAATGGGGCGGGTACGTGCCCGGCACCAAGGTGACCAGCAAGCCGGTGCCCCTATTTCCGAAAAAGGAACTGTAGCAGCTATTGCTTGTAGATACGCACGCGCATCTGGACCTGCCGGACTTTGCGGCGGACCGCGAGGCAGTCATCGCTCGGGCCGTCGAGGCCGACGTTCGATGCACTGTATCGGTTGGGCTGGATGTTGCATCCAGTCGCGCAGCGATTGCCCTGGCCGAGCGCTACGAGGGCATAGTGGCCGCGGTGGGATTCCATCCCCACGAGGCCGCTCGACTTGACGACAAGGCGCTCGCCCAGATCAAGGCGCTGGCCAAGCAGCCCGGGGTTGTCGCCATCGGCGAGATCGGGCTAGACTTTTACCGTATGCGCTCGCCGCGCGAGGCGCAGTTAGAGGCTTTCCAGAGGCAGCTAACATTGGCCGCCGAGCTTGGCCTGCCCGTCGTGGTGCACGACCGAGAGGCGCACGACGACGTCATCAGGATACTGGAAAGCTGGGCAAGGTCGCAGGCTGGCAGGAAGAATCTGGGCGTGCTTCACTGTTTTTCAGGCGACCTGGCGATGGCAGAGAGGGCTGTGGATGTGGGGCTGTACATCTCCATCGCCGGGACGGTGACGTTCCCGAATGCTCAGCGCCTTGCCGAGGTCGCCGCGCGTGTTCCGGAATGGGCTCTGCTGCTGGAGACCGATTGCCCGTTCCTCGCCCCACTTCCATATCGGGGCAAGAGGAATGAGCCCGCCTACGTGCGAATTGCCGCCGCTCGCGTCGCCCAGTTGCGCTCCGTAGACGTCGACACGGTGGCAGGGGTCACAACCGAAAACGCCAGACGTTTGTTTAATCCGGACCTTGCGTTATTGGAGCCAAAGTCTTAGATACCGACACAAGAGGTGTCCATCGCAGGGGCATCCTTCTGTGGAAGGATGCCCTGCCAGACCGGCGGGTAACCAACGCCATATCGGTCTATGTAGCTGTCAAAGTGAGGTAGGTATAGAGAGGTGCCGCTACCAGTAGCCTCGATCTTTAGCGCCGTCGTGGACGATCTTCAGAAAGTGGAGACACAGCTCCAACAGGTGGCCGACGTCGAGTATCCGTTGTTGTCAGCCTTGCTGAAACACGTCCTCAGTCCGGTCGGAAAGAGGATACGCCCCGCCCTGGTACTCCAGGCCGCCAAATTCAACATCTACAACCTCGACCGACTGATCCCGCTGGCTAGCGCAGTCGAGCTCTTGCACATGGCGACCCTGGTCCACGACGACATGATCGATAACTCCGCCACGCGCCGTGGCGTGGCAACCCTGAACACCATCATCAGCAGCCGAGCGACAATCCTCGTGGGCGACTACCTGTTCGCGCAATCGGCGGCTCTCGCCGCGAAAAGCAACAGCATCCGGGTGATGGAGATATTCTCCCGTGCACTGATGAGAATATGCGATGGCGAGCTGCGCCACGCCTTCGGCAACTCCGACTGGCAGCAGACCAGGATCGAGTACTACCGCAAGATCGAGAGCAAGACCGCGGCGCTTTTCCTGGCGGCGGTGCAGGCCGGGGCCATCCTGAGCGACGCACCCGAGGAGCAGGTTCAGGCTCTGGGCCAGTACGGCCATAACCTTGGCATGGCTTTCCAAATCACCGACGACATCCTGGATTTCGTAGGTGACGAGCGGAAGATGGGCAAGCCGGTGGGCAGCGATCTGCGACAGGGAACGGTGACGCTTCCCGCCATATACTTGCTCGAAAGCCTGCCCAATGACGACCTGTTCAGGACGGTTTTCGGGCGCGACGGCGACGACACCGACCGTGAACAGAAGATCAGGCGGGCGATCGAGATGATAGTCAACTCCTCGGCCATTGCACTGGCGCGTACAGAGGCACGCGCATTTGCCAACAGCGCGGCAGATGCCGTAGCGACACTTCCCGACAACGAGTTCCGTCGATCCCTCCTCCAACTGGCCGAATACGTGCTGGAAAGAACGAGTTGATCGAGCCAATGTGCATGCCCTTGACAGCGTGTCGCTCAAGCTTGAGACCGGCGAACGCCGGGGCGTGATCGGGCCCAACGGCGCCGGCAAGACCACGCTGTTTCATCTGATCAGCGGGATGTTACAGCCCACGGCCGGTCGGATTCACCTATTCGGCCACGACGTCACCCGGATGCCCACACATCGCCGAACAGGCCTGGGGTTGGCATGCACCTTCCAGATCACGAACCTTTTTGCCAAGCTTACGCTCAAGAAGAACCTTCTCCTGTCCCTCCAGGGGCTGGATGCGATGAAGTTCAGCATGCTGCGGTCGATGAGCTCGTACACGCGTCTGCAGGCCAAAGCCGACGAGCTTCTCGAGGAATGGGAGCTGCTCGATAGGTCCGGGCTCCCCGTATGGGAGCTTTCGTACGGAGATCAGCGCAAGGTGGAGATACTGCTGGCGATGGCGCAGAATCCGAAGCTGCTCCTGCTGGACGAGCCAACCGCCGGCCTGTCTCCGGCTGAGACGGCGGTCGTGTGCGGCCTCATCCGGAAGCTGCCTCGTCGCACGACCATCCTGCTCATCGAGCACGACATGGACGTGGCCTTTGACCTGGTGGACAACATCAGCGTCCTGCACGTGGGCAAAGTGGCGGCCCAAGGTACTTGCCAGGAGATCAGAAACAACGCCATCGTACAGGATATCTACCTGGGCAAGAGCAAAGAGGAGGCACCGTATGCCCTTTAAGGTCGGCGTGGACGTGGGGGGCACCTTCACGGACTTCTTGCTCATGGACAAGGAAGGCAAGGGCCGCATCGCCAAGACCTTTACCACACCCCGGGACCCCTCGGTAGGCGTCATCGACGGCCTGCACGTGCTGGCGGCGCAGACCGGCCTTGGTGTAAAAGACCTGCTTCGAGAGACCGAGATCATCGTCCACGGCACGACGATCACGACTAATGCCGTGTTGACGGGCCAGGGGGCGCGGACCGGCCTGCTGACAACCAAGGGATTTCGGGACATTCTGGCCATGCGGCGGGGACTGCGTGAGAGGCAGTACGATTCCAAGTGCTCGCCACCTCCGTCCCTGGCACCCCGCTATCTCAGACAGCCCGTCGAAGAACGAGTGAATCGCGACGGGGAGGTAGTCGTTCCCCTGAACGAGGCTGACGTGCAAAAGGCGGTGCGCAGGTTTGAGGAAGAGGGGGTAGAGGCCGTGGCCATCTGCTTCCTCTTCTCCTTTCTGAATCCCGCCCACGAGCGCACGGCTCGCGAGATGCTGGAACGGTTGGCCCCCGAAATATCCGTCTCGCTGTCCAGCGAGATTCTGCCGCAGGTGCGCGTGTACGAGAGGGTGAGTACCACCGTGCTGAACGCCTACGTGGCTCCACTGCTGGCCCGGTATCTCGAACGTCTTCAAGCCAGATTGGAAGAAAATGGCTTTGAGGGCATGCTGCTCATCATGCAGTCGAACGGTGGCGTGATGAGCCCGCTGGTCGCGAGCAGGTTCGCGGCCAACACCTTGCTATCGGGACCCGCCGCCGGCCCCTGCGCGGGCCTGCAATACGCCCGTGCCCACGGTCTGTCGGACATTATCTCTATCGACATGGGCGGCACCAGCTTTGACGCCTGCCTCGTCAAGGGCGGCAGTCCCCAGTTGACCGCCAATGGCGATAGGAGTGGCTACCGCATCGCGCTCCCGATGATGGATATGCACACTATAGGCTCGGGCGGCGGCAGCATCGCCTGGATCGACGCGGGCGGACTGCTGCGGGTGGGCCCCAGAAGCGCCGGCGCGGAGCCCGGACCGGTCTGCTACGGACGCGGAGGACAGGAACCGACGGTCACGGACGCCGACCTGCTGTTGGGCTATCTTGACCCTCACTTCTTCTGGGGCGGAGGCATCAAGCTGGACGTGGAGGGGGCGGAACGGGCCATCAGGGATAGGATAGCCAAACCGCTTGGCAGGAGCACGATCGAGGCGGCCCACGGGATTTTCCAGGTTGTCAACTCGAACATGGCCGCGGCGGTGCGGGTGGTGTCCGTGCAGCGGGGATTCGACCCTCGGGAGTTTGGCCTGGTGGTGGCGGGTGGCGCAGGCCCCATCCACGCCGGGACGATTGCCGAGGAGCTTGGCATTCCCAGGGTCATCGTTCCTGGGGAGCCCTCGGTTTTCTGCGCCGCCGGCATGCTTCTCTCCGATCTCAGACACGACTTCGTCCGAACGTACGTCGAGCGCCTCGATCGCCTGGACTTCGGTAAGGTGAACGAGCTATTCGCCCAGATGCAGGCTGAGGCACTGGATACACTCGCCGTCGAAGGTATCCCTCCGGCGCGGATAGCCCTCTCTTTTGCCGCCGACCTGAGGTACGTCGGGCAGTTCAACGAGGTGGAAACACCTCTCGATGCCCTGGATGGTGGCTTCACCCAACGCGATCTCGATAGTGTTCTTCAAGCCTTCAACAAGCGGCACGATTCCCTCTATGGCTATTCTATGCCTTACGCCCCCGCGGAGATGATAAACCTGAGGCTACACGCATGTGGGAGCACCGACAAGCCAGTCTTTGGGCAACAATCCTTCGCCGGGCCAGATGCTTCCGGGGCACTCAAGGGGACAAGGAAAGTCTTCCTAGGAGGCGCCTTCACGGAGGTGCCGGTCTACGATGGCCACCTGCTGCAGTACGGGAACGAGGTCCCCGGACCTGCAATAGTGGAGCAGCCGACCACTACGATCATCGTAAGTCAGGGAAGTGGGCTGATGTGTGACGAGTTCGGGAGCTACGTTATTCTACCCAACGCCCGGTATTCGACAGGAAGCGGGTCCTTGTCTGCAAGGGAGGTTGAGAATCGATGACTGGCGGGAGCGAGGTGGACCCCATTATCGTGGCCGTGCTGGCCAACAGACTGGATGCCATTACCAAGGAGATGGGGGAGACGATGCTACGCACCTCCCGCTCTCCGATCTTCGCGGAGAACCGCGATTTCGTCACGGCGATATTCGACAGGCATCTCCGCCTAGTTGCCCAAACCGCCTACATTCCGGTTCTGCTGGGCGCCAGTCCCCACGCCATGAAGGCCATCGCGAGACACTTCGAGGGTGAGGTGCGCCCGGGGGATGTCTTCATTCTTAACGACCCTTTCAGCGGCAACAATCATCTGCCGGATATCTCGGTGGCCAGGCCGGTGTTTTGCGACGGCACGCTGCGGTTCTGGGCGTTCACCAAGGGGCACCACAGCGATGTGGGCGGCGGAGGGGCCGGAGGATACAACGCCTCCGCCAAGTCCATCTTCGACGAAGGGCTCAGGATTCCACCGGCGCGGCTGTTCCGGGCAGGGGAATATCAAAGCGATATCTGGGGCATCATTCTAAAGAACGTCCGGCTGCCCTCGCTGGTGGAAGGGGACTTGCACTGCCAGGTAGGGGCCACGGCCATTGGCGAGAGGGCGCTGCAGGCGTTGTTGGAGAAGTATGGACCCGCGACGCTCGAGCAGGCTATGGACGAGATCCTGCTGGCATCCCACCGGCAGATGAAAAGGGAATTGGAGAATATCCCGCAAGGCACCTACTACGGCGAGCGCAAGATGGACCACGACGGCGTCGGCGAGATGCCGACGATCAGGCTGAAGGTCATTGCCCGGGGTGGCGAAGGCATCGTGTTCGATTTCGAGGGTACGGACCCACAGGTGCCGTTCTTCCTCAACAGCTCATTGCCGAACACCTGGTCATCGTGCTACGCGGCACTTTACACCTCGATCGACCCCGACATCAAGTTCAACGAGGGCTCGTTGTCTCTGGTGAGCGTCAGGGCGCCGGAGGGCTCGATCGTGAACCCGAGGGAGCCGGCGCCCACGACCAACTGCACCGTCCTGACCACGGCCACGATCGTGGAGGCGATCTGGCTCGCGCTCGCGCAGGCCATTCCCCGCCAGACGCAGGCGGCCTGGTCGCGCATCCCGACCGGCATCGGGGCGGGGACGGACCCCCGGACGGGCATGCCGTTTGCCTGCATCCACCTTTTCGCCAAGGGCGGCTCTGGAGCGACCTACGGCTACGACGGCTGGAACAACATCGCCCCTGTCGTGTCCATGGGAGGTTCGCGGATACCAGATCCGGAGCTCTTTGAGATTGTGACGCCACACTTCATCGTCGAGTACGAGCTGCTAAGCGGCAGTGCGGCGCCGGGAAGGTGGCGGGGGGGCTTTGGTGTCTCCTACAAGGTCAGGTTCGAAGCCGACGATACCCGTCTGGCCATCACCGGTGGCGGCCAGTACGACGAAACGGTGCCTTTTGGTCTGGCGGGAGGCAGATCGGCCCGGCGGAGCACGATTGCCCTGCGCCGGCCCGACGGCAGCAGGATCGACTTTGGCGCGATGGCCAGCTACTATCCGTCCAGGGGTGACGTGATGGAGATCGCGTCCTCCGGGGGCGGCGGGTACGGCGATCCCCTGGAAAGAGATGTCGATGAAGTTCTCAAGGACGTGCGCGACGAGCTGATATCCACCGAGGAGGCCGAGCGGGACTACGGGGTCGTCATCGACCGCCTCGAGGTAGACGTGGGCAAGACCCTCTCAAGAAGGAGCAACAAATGAGACTGGAGCTAGGCGTATTCGAGGTCAAGCAAGTCGAGTTTGCCTCCAAGACGGCGCTTGCGGATGGTCTGCTGGCCATCGACAAAGACGAGCTCACGACTTTGCTGTCCGAGGAACCCGGCATACAAGACGTGCAGATCGAGCTGGCCAGACCGGGCGAGAGCGTGCGCATCATCCACGCGCTGGATGCCGTCGAGCCCCTCGTCAAGGTGAAGGGCGGCTCGTGCTGTTATCCGGGCTTGCTCGGGCCGGCCAAGACCTGCGGAGACGGCCGAACCCATCGACTGAAAGGTCTGGCGGTCCTCCATTGCACTCAGTTCCCGCAACCGCTGGCAGGTATTCCCCGTTTCCTGGAAGGGTTTCTCGACATGGCCGGACCCGCCGCACCATTCTGTGCGTCCTCTGACAACTTCAACGTCGTTCTGGTGCTGGAGCCGACGAAGGGAATAAGCAACGCAGAGTGGGATGGGATAGCTCGCTCGGCAGGGCTGAAGGTGGCGAGCCATTTGGCCCGCACCACGCTCGGTTTGGAGCCGAACGCGATCGAGATCTATGAGCTTGGACCTGCCGACGGCTCTCTGCCTCGCGTCGTCTACGTCAACCAGTTGCAGGAACAGGGATTGCTGGTGCACGGCTTCGTCTACGGCCAGCACGTGGAGAACCTCTTGCCGACCCTCATCCATCCCAACGAGATGCTTGACGGCGCTGTGGTGAGCGGCAACTACAAGGGGGGGTTGCGGGTGGCCACGTGCATCCACACCAACAACCCGGTGTTGAAAGGCCTTTACCGCCGGCACGGGCGCGAGCTCAATTTCTTGGGTGTAGTCCTTTCGCGGGGTCACCACGACGACCACCGCCAGAAAGAGCGTTCGGCCCATTACGCAGCCAAGGTGGCAAAGCTGATCGGGGCCGACTGCGCCCTCATCACCATGGAGGGCACCGGCAATACCCACATCGACTTCACGCTCACGGTGAAAGCGTGCGAAGAAATGGGCATCAAGACGGTGGCCTTGCTGCACGAGCTGGGCGGCCCCGACGGCACCGACACGCCGCTAATCGATAGCGTGGCCGAGGCGGACGCCATCGTCACCGTGGGCAGCATCGATCCCACGATCGCGATGCCCAGGGTAGAGCACGTGATCGGCGGCACGACGGCGTGGCGGTACTCCGGCGAGATCGTCGACCCCTATGGTCCGTTCGAATGCCTGCCCCACAACCTATTTGGCGCTTTCTGGAAAATGGGCATCAGCGGCATGACGGCCAAAGATTTCTGAACCGCAGATTGACGCAGATTAGGGGATTTCGCAGATTACCTCGACAATGTCACATTCGAGCTTGGCATAATCTGCGGTTCAGACGATTTGCGGTCACCTATCTTCGTGTTACAGGAGCTAGACATGGCAGGGGTGAAAGTAGCCCACTATATCAACCAGTTCTTTGGGGGCGTCGGGGGCGAGGAGAAGGCGGATGCGCCACTGGAGGTGCGCGAGGGGCCCTTGGGCCCAGGTCGGGCGCTACAAGCGGCCTTTGGCGAACGAGGCGAGGTAGTGGCCACCCTGGTCTGCGGCGACGGCTACTTCGCCGAGCACGAAGGAGAGGTGTCCGAACAGGCCCGATGCCTGCTGGCGAATATCCGGCCGGACGTGGTCGTGGCCGGGCCGGCGTTCAATGCCGGTCGGTACGCGTTGGCGTGTGGCCGGATGTGCCAGGTGGCCCAAGAGAAGGTCGGCGTTCCGGCGGTGACGGCCATGTATCCGGAGAACCCGGGCGCGGCGTCGAGCAGAGCCGGCGTGTACGTCATACCGACGGCGGCGTCTGCTGTGGGTATGGGGGATGCCATCCAGCGGTTGGCCGACTTTGCCGTTAAGCTGGCCTCGGGTCAGGCGCTCGGGCCCGCTGCCGACGAAGGATACCTGCCGAGGGGAATCCGCCACAACGTCTTCGCAGGAAAGGCGGCCTCGGAGCGTGCCATCGAGATGCTGCTGGCAAAGCATTGGGCCCGACCGTTCGTGACCGAGCTGAAGCTGGAGGTCATGGATACGGTCTCTCCCGCCCCGCCCATCGCCGATCTTGCCAGCGCTACCATCGCCATCGTCACGGAGTCCGGGGTCGTACTGAAAGGCAATCCGGACCGCATCGAGTCGGTGCGCGCGACCAGGTGGGCCAGGTACGACATCGCCGGCATCGCGGACCTATCGGGCGAGGAGTTCATGACCATTCACGGCGGCTACAACATCCAGTGGGTCAATCAGGACCCCGACCGGGCGGTGCCGGTGGATGCGCTGCGGCAGCTCGAGGCCGCCGGGGTCATCGGTCGACTGCTGAATCACTTCTACGCAACTTGCGGCAACGGCGGGGACCTGAGCGTAATGGCAAAGATGGCGCAAGAGATGGCCGCTGAGCTGCGGGCGCAGGGCGTCGGCGGCGTCGTCTTGCCGGCGACCTGAGGCACCGGGACACGCAGCGGCGCTGCGATCGCGAAGGAGTTGGACAGAGCCGGCCTGCCGACGGTGCTCATTACTGCCCTGCTGAGCGTGGCCAGTCGAGCGGGCACGAACCGCGTCGTCCGCGGGTGCCGCTTTCAGCATCCACTGGGCGACCCCTCGCGCACCGCCGAGGGCGAGAGCAAGTGGAGGCTGCGGGTGGTCAGGACCGCGGTGCAGGCCCTGGCGACCAGGGTGGATGGGCCGACGATTTTCGAGGTGGACTGATTTCGAGATAGTTTCCAATCGGACTTCCGTCAAAGAGCATTTTGTGCTATAATACCGGCATGCCAGGAACGCTTGTGGTGGCCAGGTCGGTAAGAGTTGTGCGGAGGGGTGGAAGGTGGAAGTACGACTGCTCGATGACCGGCAGGGGTGGGACGCATGGGTGGCGGGTTGCCCAACAGGCAACATCCTGCAGTCCTACGAATGGGGTGAGTTCAAAGGGACCTTCGGCTGGAGATGCAAACGGCTGGTAGTCGAAACAGAACAAGGCGTCGTCGCCGGGGCTCAACTGTTGATACGGCCCACGCCCATCGGAAGGATGGTGTACTGCCCTCGTGGCCCGTTGCTGAACTGGGAAAACGAGGATGTTCGGGGCGAGCTCCTCTCCGCCATTCACGACGTAGCCAGGAGCGAGAGGGCGATCTTTACAAAGATCGAGCCCCCCGTGACAGGATCGTCGACCATCGATAAGGCGCTCGGCAGCTCAGGATTCCGCCACAGCAACGCCGTGCAGCCACGTAGCACGCTCATCGTCGACCTCGCGCCCGACCTTTCGTCCATATCGGCACGCCTTAACATCAAGACGCGGTATAATATAGGTCTGGCAACGAGAAGAAACGTGTGCGTTGTCGAGGGCGGATCGGGCGATCTTGGAGTCTTCTACGATCTGCTGGAAGAGACGAGCCGGAGGGCGCGGTTCGGCATACACCAACCGGATTACTATGCGCGGGCCTGGCGCTTCCTTCACGGGAAGGGAATGGCACAGCTCTTGCTCGCTGGCTGTGGGGAAGAGGTTACGGCGGCGGCAATGATTTTCTTTTTTGGGCCGCACGCCTATTATATGTACGGCGCCTCGAATCGCGCCCACCGCCACCTCAAGCCTAGCGATCTGCTCCAGTGGGAGGCTATCAAGCGAGCCAAGGAGGCGGGATGCCGGACATACGATATGTGGGGCATACCCGACGAAGTGGGACGCTTGGAGGTCGACGGAGAACTCAAAGGCAATGAGCATTCTAACGGCAATGGCAGCGGGCACTCGAACGGCAGTGGAAGGGCCAAGGGCAACGGCCACTCCAGCAACGAGTGCAAGGCAAACGGCAACGGGCACGCGCCGTCCGGTGGCAACGGGCACAGTCCCGCGGGCTCGAACGGGCACGCGCCCCATGAGCAACCGCTGCCCGGGAATTCGCCGCTCTGGGGCGTCTACCTTTTCAAGCGCGGATTTGGCGGAAACGTCACCCGCTACGCGGGCGGCTACGATTTCGTGTACTCGCCGAGCCGGTACTCGATCTGGATCAGAGGGCTGCCATACTTACGGCAGGCTATGGGCATATTGAGGAAACGTGGACCATCCGGTGACGTATAGCGAGCAAGTGAGATGAATCTCAGCGAACTCCTCGATACCCTGACGGTAACCGAGACGTATGGCGGGCTGAACGTCGACATATCCGAGATCACTATGGACTCCCGGCAAGTCAAGCCCGGGAGCCTCTTTGTTGCCGTGCCCGGTTTGCGCGTGGACGGCCATGCGTTCGCGAAGAGTGCAGTTGGACACGGAGCAGTTGCAGTGGTGGGTCAGAGGCAGATGAGCCTTCCTTCCGAAGTGGCGCAGGTTGTCGTCCCCGACACTCGCCAGGCGCTCGCGCTTCTCTCGGCGGCCTTCCACGGTTTCCCGGCTCGACGCCTCCGAGTAATTGGCGTGACGGGCACAGATGGCAAGACCACCACGTGCAGCCTGATCGGCGCTATCCTAGAGGCCACCGGGTACAAGACCGGCCTCATCACGACCGTCAACGCTAAGATCGGTGATCGGGTCGTCGAAACAGGTCTCCACACGACCACGCCTGATCCGCCGGAGGTTCAGGGCTACCTGGCGGAGATGGTAGCGGCCAACGCCGAATACGTGGTCCTGGAGACCACCTCTCACGGACTGCACCAGGGAAGGACCCTGGGCTCTGAGTACGACGTGGCGGTGGTGACCAACGTTACTCACGAGCACCTCGACTACCACGGCACCTACGAGGAGTACCTGGCCGCCAAGGGCATGCTGTTCGAGCAACTGAACTCCTTCCGCAAGGAAGGAGTGCCCAAGGTCAGCGTCACCAATGCCGACGACAGCTCGTTCGAATACCTGCGTCGTTTCCCCGCCGACATAGCTCTTAGCTATGGCCTGGAATCGGTGGCTGACGTGTATGCCGCCCGCGTCGTTTTGAGTGCAAAAGGAATTACTCTGGCTATACAGACGCCCAATGGCCAGGTCGACGTGCGCAGCTCCCTGCTGGGCAAGTTCAACGCCTATAACATCCTTGCGGCAGTGGCCGTGGCCGTTTCGCAAGGCATTCCGTTCAAAGCCATTCGTACCGGCGTGCGTGCGGTACAGGGCATGCCAGGACGGATGGAATCGATCGATTGCGGCCAGGACTTCGCGGCCATCGTCGATTTCGCCCACACCCCGGGCAGTCTCGAACAGGCGTTGGAGCTGGCGCGCACGCTGACCAGGGGCAGGGTCATCGTCGTCTTCGGCTGCGCAGGATTACGGGATCGGGGAAAGCGCCCGTTGATGGGCGAGATTGCGGGGAAGCTTGCCGACCTCACCGTCATCACGGCCGAAGACCCCCGCACCGAGGATCTGAGCGCCATCATGGCGCAGATCGAGGCCGGCATCCAGCGCGCCCGCCGCCGCGAAGGGGTCGATTACTGGAAGATCGGCGACCGCGCCCAGGCCATCGACTTTGCCCTCCGGCTGGCCAGAAGCGGCGACCTAGTGATCGTCACCGGCAAAGGCCACGAGAAATCGATGTGCTTCGACGAAACCGAGTATCCGTGGAGCGACCAGGAGGCCATTCGCCGCGTCCTGCGACGAAAGGATCGCGTGGCCTGATGAAGATTTCTTTTCCCCATATGGGCCAGGTTTGGGTCGGGTTAAAAGCCCTGTTCGACCGGAACGGGGTCGAGTGCATCGTGCCTCCCCCGACCAGCAAGCGAACCCTGTCCCTTGGTACGCAGCACTCGCCCGAGTGGGTGTGCTTGCCCTTCAAGTCCATTCTGGGCAACTACATCGAGGCGCTGGATATGGGAGCCGACACGCTGCTCGGCGTGGCCGGCCCGGGGCTCTGTCGACTGGGCTACTACTCAAAGGTGCACGAGAACATCCTGCGTGACCTCGGATACCAGTTCGAAATGTGGGCATTCGACTGGCAGGAGAAGCAGATCGTCGGCCTGGCGGAGTTCATCAAGGCTCTGCTCAATCAGAAGTCGTGGCGCAAGATCGTGGGCGAGATCAGGTTCGGCCTGACCCAGCTTTTCTATCTGGACGATATCGAGCGTATGACGCACGTGGTCAGGCCCAGAGAGCGGGAGGCCGGCGCCACGAGCCGCATCTGGCGGACCGTGGGGGACCGCGTCTGCGCCGCACAGGACTGGCACAGCTTGAAGCGGGTCAAGAAGGACATTCTGGAAGAGCTCGACGCCGTGGAGCGAGAGCCGGACGTGCAGGTGTTGCGCGTGGGACTTGTCGGCGAGTTCTACATCGCGCTAGAGCCTTTCCTCAACAGAGACATCGAAGAAGAGCTGGGCCGTATGCGTGTCGAGGTGACGCGCGCCTGCTACATCAGCGACTGGGCCAAGGTGTGGCTTTTCCTGGAAGCTTTGGGCATGAGCCACGGGGCGAAAGTCAAGAAGGCCGCCCGGCCGTATATGAAATATGACGTCAGCGGCGACGCGATGGCTTCACTGGGCGAAACGGTGCTCCACGCCCACGAAGGCTACGACGGCATCGTGCACATTCAGCCCTTCACCTGTCTGCCCGAGATCATCGCCCAGAACATGCTGCCTCAGGTGAGCAGAGACCACGACATCCCCGTGTTGAGCCTCATCTTCGACGAGCAGACGGCCAAAGCAGGCACCGCCACCCGCCTGGAAGCATTCGTCGACCTCATGCGCCGCCGGCGTATGAGGCGAGGGCGGCAGCGGGCAGCGTCGTAAGGATTGGGAGAGCGCGGGGACCGTATGCCGTCTCGGGTAGCCAGATGGCCGAGGATCACGCATCGTCCAGCGTAGGGGCGCGGTCTCCGCGCCCTCTCAGGTAGTCCGGAATTACGCATCATCCAGCGTAGGGGCGCGGTCTCCGCGCCCTCTTCGGGCTCCCAGCCACACCGTTCTTGGCAAGCCTAGCTTCGAGAATGCCGATCTCGAGCTTCGGCCTTGTCGGGGTTCTCCTCGTCCAGTTCCCACTGAGCCGGGTTGTTGGTGACATATTCGCGGGCCGTCTGTAACTCCCGTTGGTTCCTGATGACCCGATCATAGTAGTTGCGTTGCCAGACAGTTCTCCCGGGCGTGCTGAGAGCCAGGTTTATCAGCTTTGTGGTCTGGTACTTGTAGTACGCGATGATTTGCCCGAGTGTCGGCTCGCGTAGGCGCGCGGTTTCCGCGCCCTGATCGGTGATCACTATTATGCCATGCACGTGGTTCGGCATCACCACAGATGCGTCCAACTCGAGGTTCGGGAAATGCCCGCTGATTCCAAGCCAGAACTCCTCGCCGATCTTGCCAGCCATAGAAAGCTCGACTGTCGTCGAGACAATGCGACCGAAAAGGCATTTTCGCTCGTTCGAGCATAGGGTTACGAAATAAGCGCCCGGCTGTGAATAATCGTATTCTCTTAGCCTGGTGGAGCGGCGGTGGTGTCTTTCAGGATCGTAGATCATTTCCGATCACCTGGCAGGGCGCGGAGACCGCGCCCCTACGTCGGACAATACGTGACTTGGGCCTATCTGGCAGGGCGCGGTGACCGCGCCCCTACGCTGGATGGTGCGCTAGTATTTCCGCAGTCCCAGCGCATATTCGGCAACCAGAACGCGCTGTAACTGATTGGTGCCTTCGCCGATCTGGAGGATCTTGGCCTCCTGCATATAGCGTCCGACGGGGAACTCCTCGGCCAGACCGTAGCCGCCGAAGATCTGCACGGCGTCGGTGGCAACCTTCATACAGGTGTCGGTGGCGAACATCTTGGCCATCGAGGCCTCGAAGGAGGCGCGCTCGACGCCGGCATCTTTGAGATACCCTACGCGACGGACGAGGAGACGCGCCGCCTCGACCGAGGTAATCATATCGGCCAGCATCTGCTGAACCATCTGAAACTTACCGATCTCCTGGCCGAACTGTACCCGTTCGTTGGCGTACTTGAGCGACAGATCGACGCAGGCCTGCGCCTGTCCCACGCTCCTCGACGCCACCGAATACCTTCCGGTATCGAGCGCCGCGCCCACGATCTTGAAACCCTCACCTTCTCTCGCCAGCAGGCTCTCTCTGGTAACGTACACATCCTCGAAAGTGACCTCGGCCGTGTTGCCCCGGCGTAAAACGTGCATCGGGAACGGCCTGGTACTTATCCCCGGCGTGTTCCGTTCCACGATGAAGGCGCAAATGCCTTTGTGGCGCAGCGATCGATCTATGGTCGCCAGGACGAAGTACAGGTCCGCGTGACTGGCGTGGGAAATGAAGATCTTCGAGCCATTGAGAACGTAACCGTCGCCCTTGCGCGTTGCCGTGGTCTCCAAAGCGGCAAGGTCCGAGCCGGCGTTGGGCTCGGTGAGGCAGGCGGACGATATGATCTCTCCCCGCGCCATCGCCGGAAGGTAGCGCTGCTTTTGCTCCTCGGTGCCAAAGCGCATGATCGACCCGGCTACCAGGGAGTTCTGCACCGAGATGACGGAGCCACACAGCCAATCGGCCCGACCCATCTCCTCGCAGATGATGCCGTAACTGACGTAGTCGAGGGCTGCTCCGCCGTACTGCTCTGGAACCAGACATCCCAAGAACCCCAGTGGGCCTAGCTTCTGGATGATCTCCCGTGGGTACCTGCCCTCCCGCTCGTACTCGTCAATGAAGGGCAGGACCTCTTTGTCGGCGAAATCGCGCGCCGTCGCGCGAATCATTTTCTGATCTTCCGTTAGACCAAAATCCCTCAGTTCCTCGAGTCTCATCGCCAATCTCCTTGCTTGCGGAATTATCTTCGTTTGTATTGAGGCTTGCGCTTCTCGTTGAAGGCCAGTAATCCCTCGTCCCTGTCTTCGCTCTTGAGCAGGACGTCGTAGGCCTCGGTCTCGTAGGCGAGACCAACGGTTATCTCCGTCTCGGAGCCCAGGTCGATGGCGCGTTTGGCCATCGCCAGCGCAAGCGGGCCGTTTTGAGCCATCCGCCGCGCCAGTCTCAACGCCTCCGCGTCCAGTTGCTCGCGCGACACCACGCGACTCACCAGGCCTATTCTCTCGGCCTCTTTCGCATCGATTCTGTCCCCGGTGAATATCATCTCCTTAGCCTTCATCTTGCCCACCGCGCGAGGAAGCCGCTGGGTTCCTCCCGCACCAGGGATGATCGCCAGGCCGACTTCCGGCAGGCCTAGTTGCGCGTCTTCGGACGCGACGACGATATCCGCTGCGAGCGCCAGCTCCAGGCCACCACCCAGCGCAAAGCCATTGACCGCCGCGATGACGGGCTTGGGCAGGATGGCCCATTCGTTGAAGGCGCGCACCATCTGGCGGCGTTGAGCCCGCACCGCCTCCAGGCTCATGCCCTTACGCTCCTTGAGGTCCGCACCGACGCCAAACGCCCGGTCGGAGGCGCTTCGCAGCACCACGACCCAGATGTCGTCGTCGTCCCGCAGTGTCGTGGCCGTCGCCTCCAGCTCCCCGATCAACTGGGAGCTGAGAGCATTCATCGCCTCCGGGCGGTTGAGCGTGACTATGGCGATGTGGCCATCTCTTTCGACCAAGATTACCGATCGCGCTTCGATCATGGCAGACACTCCTACGTGGAATGGTCCCGTAGAGACGACCCGCCGGGTCGTCTCTACAGCCGATGGCCTGCCGCACTGTTCTTGCCGAACGGCTACGCCTCACCAGAGTTGCTCGGACGCCCCAGGTGAAAAGAAGTCGTTGACAAAGGCTGGCCAAATTGCTAACATTATACTCGATATATGTCAAAACTAGAATATATCACTAGTGATAGTTAGGGCCTTTTCCTCAAGTCGCCCGCCGAGGTACTGATATGTCGCTAAAATACGCTATGTTGGGCACGCTGTCAATAAAGCCGATGTCGGGTTACGACGTCAAGAAATCGTTCGAGCGCAGCGTGGGGCTGATCTGGAACGCAAACTACAGCCAGATCTACGCGCAGCTCCACCGGCTGGATGAAGAAGGACTCGTCCAGAAACAGGAGGTCATCCAGAACGGCAAGCCCAACAAGAAGCTTTACAGCCTCACGGACGACGGTCTTCGCGAGTTGAAGGCCTGGCTGGCCGAGCCCATCGCGGTGGCGGACCTGAAAGACGAGTTCATGCTCAAGTTCTTCTTCTCGGATCACCTGGATAGAGAGGCGTTGCGTAGCCACCTGGTGGAGGGCCGAAGGCTGATGAAAGAGCGCGAGCAGGCCATCGAGCTGGTTACCACCGGGCGTGCGCCCACCATCTCCAACATCGGCAGCCACGCCGCGCAGATGGGCGTGCGCTACTACCGATTGTACGTGCAGTGGATCGAGGAGGCGCTGGAGCTGCTGGACGAGGGGCGGCTGTGTAAAGAGGATGCGGGCAAGCCTATGGCGAGTCCGGCGGCGGGATCGTAGAGCCTCAGATCCACATGTTTGTGACGTGGTCGGACTCCCACTGCCATTTGCCCGGATTATCCAGGATGTATTGGCGAATCTTGTTCAGCGATTCCTCGCTGCGGATGATGTGATCATAGAACCCACCTTGCCAGGCGAAGTCCCCAAACCCTGACGACCAGATCCGCTTGGTGCAGCACGATTTGAACTGTCCTATCATCGAACCCAGTGATTTAGGTTTCAAACCGCCGTGTTGGGCGGGGCGGGGCCCATCCGATTGGCCCTGGCTGTACTTGTAACGCATACGCACGCTGCCAGGCAAGGTTCCTGTAGAGACGACCCGGCGGGTCGTCTCTACAGAATGCGCCAGGCAGGGCGACGCGAGATAAGACCTCTCACACGTTGAACAGGTCCTCCGCCGTGTGCAGCAGGACCCCCACGGCCTGAGATCCCGGTTCCTGCATCAAAGCCCCCTGTCAAATCGTGATTAGTCTAATCGTGATTACCCTAGATAGCGCCCCGTAGGTACGGAGACATCAAGCGCGCGCGAATTCACCAATTGACAATCCCACCCCACCTTTGCTAAGCTGAATCTGTCCACCACAGACTGCGACGGAGAGGTACTGGCCGTGGAAGACCTGCGGAAGAACTGGCTCGACACCATCCTCAAGTGGCGACTCAATCCCATCGAACCTGGCAGCGAACAGCACTGGAGCCCGGAGTTGGACACGGCGCCGCACGAATAATGCAGAAACAAGGAGTATAATGTGAGCTTCGAAAACATCATCTACCAAAAGGCCGATAGAGTAGCCTGGATCACGATCAACCGTCCCCCGTATAACGTAATCAACCTCAAGACCATTCGCGAGATGAATGAGGCCGTCCGCGACGCGATGGAAGATGCCGAATCAAAGGTCATCGTTATCAACTCGGCGGGTGACAAGGCCTTCTCGACGGGCGTCGACGTCAAGGACCACGCTCCCGAAACGATGGACGAGATGCTGGCCACTTTCGACACGCTCTGTTACCGGCTCATTTCCGGGGCAAAGCCGACGGTAGCCGTCGTCAAGGGCATGGCGTTGGGCGGCGGGTGCGAGGTAGCCATCGCCTGCGACATGGTTATCGCTTCAGAAAAGGCCCAGATTGGGCAACCGGAGATCAAGGTAGGCGTCTATCCCTCTGCCGCGGCGGCACTGTTGCCGCGACTGATCTCGTGGAAGAAGTCCCTCGAGCTGCTGCTCACCGGCGACAGCATCAGCGCCGAGGAGGCCAGGCAGATCGGGCTGGTGAACGTCGTCGCGCCCGAAGATCAGCTCGACGAGGCTGTGCGGCGATTCCTCGGCCGCCTCACCGACAAGAGCCTGGTCGTGCTTCAGTGCGCGAAAAAGGCATACCTGCGGGCGTTAGACCTTCCTCTCAAAGAGGCACTGGATGCCGTCGAGGACGACTACAAGAACTCATTGATGAAAACCGAAGACGCGCTGGAAGGGATCAACGCTTTTATGGAGCGTCGGAAGCCGGTGTGGAAAGATAGGTGATGGGTGATGGGGGGTTGGGGGATGGTGCGGGTGCCTTAAGGACGCAGGGTCGATCCATGCCCTAGCCCCCAACCCCTAGCCCCCAACCCCAGTTGTGCAAAAATTGAGGTTTTTTGCTATCATGGGCTCTGAACGGGGGATCCTAGTGAATTTAATGCGTTACACCGTTGTGGACAGAGACGGGACGGTCAGCTTCGTGGCCGATTGTCACGCCTTGTCCGCGCTAGTTGCATCCTGTGCGGAGGCGGCCGAGAGCCTGGACGAACTGCTCGACTACGCCGAACGCTACGACAAGCGGATCAGAGAATTTGTTACCAGCGGCCTCGCCGTCTTCGATGAGCACAACGCCGAAGGCAACTACTCCGCCATCCATAAGGCGCTCGAATACTGCGCTCCCCACGAGCTACCGGTCTTTCGAGTGGTCGACGACAAAACGCGCCAGGCCAGCCTGCAGTCAGTCAAAGCCGGAGTGATCGTCTTTAACTTAAAGGATCGGCGAATAGTGCAGATTCAAAACACTTACGCGGAAATCCAGCGGCGTGGCAAGGTGCGCATTCACGACGGCAGCAGGCTGACCAACAAGGTGTACGTGTACGAGCTCCCTCCCGACTGGTCGGTGGTGCCCCGGCGGTAGAACGACCCCAGCCCCACCCCTGGGCGGACAGAGACGTCCGCCCCTACGCATCTCGGTACGCGGTGGTGCCCACGCCCGCAGTGATTCTCGTTTTGCACTGGTAGTTAAAGCTACACGGCCAGCCCGAGCTTCGCCAACAAGAGTCGCGGATTCGTCTCTAGCACCTCTTGCACTTCGTCGGCTTCCAGCCCAGCCCCAACCGCGAGCCGGCGGGCAAAGGACTCCGTCAGCAAATCCGAGGGCTCGTGCGTATCGCTGTTCACGAGGAACCTGACGCCAGCCGCCCGTCCAACTTTCACCACGAGGCCGTTTGTGAACGAATGGCCTTTCCGCCCACTTATCTCGACGAACTTGCCATTGCGCGCCGCCAGTTCGGCCTCTTCAGCCGTCATCAGGCCCGGATGCGCCAGGATGTCGACGTCCTCGCAGCGCAACGCGGCGAGGTTCGTGCCGGGCTCGACCGGCTCGACGATCGTCTCCCCGTGCACCACCACCAGCTTCGCACCGCTCTCCTTGGCCAACCGAGCAACCTCCGCGATCGCCCCCGCGGGGAGGTGGGTGAGCTCCACCGCAGGAATGGCCAGGATGCTCCAGAAACGCGAGCACAATTCGCAGTCGCGCTTCGCTTGCCTTACCACCTCGGCACAATTTCCGGCGCCCACGTGATCGGCGATGGCTACGGCCGCGTAGCCGTTTTGCGCCGCTCTTCGAACCAGCTCCACCGGCAAAAGCACCCCATCGCTAAGGAAAGTGTGGGTATGGAAATCGAAAACCATGACGTGGCTCCTATCGTCCAACTCGGCGATAAAATAGCACAATTTATCTAATCGAGCAAATAAATCATAGCCCTGGAAGACGGCTGAGCGCTTGACAAGCAAAGAATCTCTCGTGTAATATATAAGCACTTGTTTATCGGATGCAACCTCGGGTGCTGGGGGTTGAGATGAGGGAGCTAAGGGCCTCTTTCCGGGCGTTGGCGGACATGAGCCGACTCAACATAGTCCACGAATTGGCAGGCCGGGACGAGCTGAAGGTCTCTGATCTGGCCAAGCTCGTCAAGCTCAGCCAGCCCTTGCTGTCCTGGCACTTGCGCAAATTGAGACGGGCTGGTCTCATCGTCACGCGCAAAGACGGCCGGCAGGTTTTTTGCTCACTGAACCGAGCACAGCTCAGTAACTGTGAAATCTTGCTGGCGCAACTGGTAGGGAAGGACCCCTGAGTAGGGGCGTGATTCAATCAAGCCCCATAGGCATCAACCTAAGGTCGACGCCGATTTGGAGGAAACCGGCTGAAGGCGTAGTTAACGTAGGGGCGAACGGCGTTCGCCCTCAGCGTTGGCAGGCAGGTGTGAGAAATCGACGTGTACACCGATAAGCGGGCACGCGACCGACGTCTTGCACTGGACAGGCGTGTCG
>JACQUC010000018.1 GCA_016210495.1 Chloroflexota bacterium | reverse complement strand
CGTGAAGTTCCGCACCGTCTCCTCGTTTCTCGACAAATACGTCTTCGTGACGGCCAAGCCGGAGGTAAAGTAAGGCAAGCCCAGCGTTGCAATGTCGATGATCTCACGGAACCCGAGCTTCTTCGCCTGCAGCGTCGTGGGCGAGGTAAGGAGGCCAGCCTGGATGCCTCATGCCTGCAATGCCGGTAGTATCTCCGGCAAGCCGCCCACCTGGACGATGGAAACATCCTTCTCCGGATCCAGATTGTACTTCTTGAGGGTCTGGCGCAGCGCAAAGTCGGTGGCCGACCCGAATCTCGTCACGCCAACCGTCTTTCCCTTGAGGTCCTCGACACGGGACAGGCTGGAGTGGCCGAAAAGTGAAAAGACCAGAACCTGGGTCGAGCCGCCGATAATCAGCATATCGGCACCGCCAACGGCGGCGCTGATGATGGGCCCGCCGCCTGTCTGCGCCAAGCCGATCTCCCCAGCGATCATAGATTGGACCAGAGTTGGGCCGGACGCGATGTACTGCAACTCGACGTCGAGGCCGTACTTCTCGAACAGGCCCTTTTCCTTGGTGATCCAAAGGGCCGAGTGGCCCCCGCTGATGGCGCTGTAGGCCACCCTCAGCTTGGTGGGTTGCTTCTTCTCCGGCGGGCTGGCTTCCTTCTGCGGCTTCGCTTCCTTGACTTCTGGCTTAGCCTCCTTTACCTCTGACTTAACTTCCTTGGGGGGCGCCGCTTTCGGTGCCTCCGCCGGCGCCTTTGGCGTCGTCGCCGGCGCCTGACTGCAGCCGACAACCACTACAACCAGTAGTGCCGCCAGTGCGCGAGCCAATGTACTGTGCCAGAATAGATGGGAACGCATTACCACGGTGACCTCCTGCTGATAGTTTGAACCCAGCGGCGCCGGATTCTCCAGCTTCAACTTTCTTCCAAGCCTCAAAACGGATGGACGACGGGAACCGAATCCCAGAACACGCGTAGGTTCGCTTGCGCCGAATCTTATAGCGCATCTTGCTGCGTGTCAAGATACTGTGGAGATCCGCAAGCGAGCGCACGCGAGAATATTAACTTGAGTCGACGAACATGCTATACTGTGGGCTCTGCGCTCTTAGTGGTGAAGCGCGGAAGAGGTGGCGCCAGTGCGCGGACGTTGAAAGGGGAGAGAAATGTCAAAGTTGCGTCTGATATTGTCCTGTGGAAACTACGACCGCACGCGTGCCCTGATCGATGGCACAGTGCAGCCGGAGGGGATAGAAGTCGAGGTCATCTCCCCTATGTCCCACAAGGAGCGGCACACACGGATGATGCGGCAACTGGAATTCGACGTCTGCGAGCTCTCGACGGCTCAATTCCTAAGCGCCAAGACGCGGGGGCTGCCCCTAACAGCCGTTCCGGCGTTTCCATATCGAGCGTTCCGCCACGGCTACATCTTCGTGAACGCCCAGGCGGGCATCGACGAGCCGGCCGACCTGATCGGGAAGCGCGTAGGCGCAGTGCTATTCATTAACACCGCCGCGATGTGGGTCAGAGGCACTCTCGAGGACGACTACGGCGTCCCCGCTGAGCAGATGATCTGGATAACGGAGGCGCCGGAAGAGGTCCCGGATTGGCGGCCGCCACAGGGGCTTAGATTGCAGCGCGTGGCTGCGGGCAACAGCGTAGAGGACCTGCTGTTGACTGGGGAGATCGATGCCGTCATCTACCCCTCTGTGCTACCCTCCATAGGGAATGGCGACCAAAGGGTGCGTCGGCTTTTCCCGAACTACAAGAGCGTCGAAATGGACTACTTCAGTCGCACCGGCTTGTACCCGATCATGCACACCGTCGTGATCAAGGACAGCGTCCTGAAACATAACCCCTGGGTGGCGGCCAGCGTACTGAATGCCTTCAACCGTGCCAAGGACCTGGCATACGAGCACTACCGAAGCCAGGCGCCGACCATGCTGGCATGGTTCGATGAGGCAGTGGCAGAGCAGGCGAAGGTAATGGGCCCTGATCCGTGGGCCTACGGGATTCACGCCAACCGTCACACAGTGGAAAAGATGGTCGAGTACGCATGCCGCCAGGGTCTCATAGAGAGCAAGCCATCGATCGAGGGGTTGTTTGCACCAGAGGCGTGGGAGCCGGGAGATTAGTTCTTACTTCTCCTCGCCTATCTGCACGAAGCGCCCGTCGCGCACCTGAAAGAGATAGATCTTGCGCACGCGCATGTCGCCCCTGGCGTCGGCAGCCCAGTCGCCAATGAGGGTCTTCAGCTCCAGCTTGCGCAGGGCCTCCGCCACGACCGAGCCCTTGGCGCTGTTTGCGCGCTTGATGCCTTCGAGAACGACCTGGCCAGCGGCATGGCCCGTGATCGAGTCCATGCCTGGACTCCGTTTCTCCAGCGCACGGTAGGCGCTCTTCCAGGCCTCGGTGGCCACGGCGCCCATCTCGGGCTGGATATTGGAGATGATCGCTCCCTCGGCCTTGGAACCCAGCGAATCGATGAACTCGTACTCCATCACCGAGTCCCCCGTCATGAACCCGCCCTTGTACCCTGCCGTGCGCAAGGCATCCAGCAGGGGAATCCCCTCGGGATAGTCGCCGGCAAAGAAGACGCCGTCGGGATTCAGAGCGAGGGTTTTACTCACGTTGCCCGGCAGCTCGCGCAAGAAGACCCCCAGGTTGTTGTATTTCATTTCCACGTCGATCAAGGCCTCGACACCCCGCTGTCGCAGCTCGCCGGTAAAGGCTGCCGCGAGGCCGCGGGCGTAGAGGTTGTCGGTGTGCACAACGCCGATGCGCTGCCAGCCCAGCGAAAGGGCCTTGCGCGCATCTACCGGCCCCTGAATGTCGTCGGTCGATACCACCCGGAAGAAGCGCGTGTGACCCTTTTGTGTCAGGGTGGGATTGGACGAGCCGGGCGTAACCACGGCCACGTCCAGGTCTTTGTAGACCTTGTCCTGCGCCGGGCCGGTTGCGCCCGAGTTGTAGTGGCCGACGACCCCCAGGACAGGCTGGCCGCCACGAACCGCCTGGGCGATCTGGGTGGCGGCGTCGATTGCTCCTGATTCGTCGCCCCCGTCGTCCAGGGCCCGCACCACCACGCGCTTGCCCAGCACGCCCCCCTCGCGATTGACCTCGTCGGCCCGCAGCCTCACCCCTCCCGCGATCTCCTGTCCACGACTCGCCATATCGCCCGTGAGCGGCACGGCGACGTACAGGTATGCTTCGCCCGACGGACCGGGCGTGCAGCCGGCCAGTGCGAGGATGAGCAGGGCGAAGGCGACGGTGAGCACAGCTACTATTTGGTGCAAAGCCTTGCCCCCCCCACCCCGGGCGAACAGGGACGCCCGCCCCTACCTCTCCCCTCTCCCTTTGGGAGAGGGCTAGGGTGAGGGCCGCCCTCCCGCATGCTCCAAAGCAAACCGTATGAGTTCAAAGAATCACCTCCACCGGCTACGATCCCCCGGGCAGCGGACGGCCGCCGTACACCTCGTCGTAGCCCTCGGCCAGGTCGGCCAGCCGCTTCGTGCTCGCTTCTAGCTGGCCCAGCGCGTCTGCGGCCCGGCCGCGGAACTCCGGCGTCACCTTGATCGCCTGCATCTCGGCGTAGGACCGGCCTAGCTGCGCCAGGGCGCCTTCGATCTCCCGCTCGGCGCTATGTGTCAGATCGCCAAGCCGCTCCAGCGTGCCCAACTGCGCCTCTTGCTCGGGGCTAAGCTGGCCGCGCCCCGACCGCCTTTTGTGCAGCTCGGCAAGGTCCTGTTGCAGGAGACGATCGGCCCGGAACTCCTGCAAGCGCAGGCTCATCTGGTAGATCGAGCGAGCCGCCTGCTCCAACTGGGGCAGCTCGTCGTCAGCCGCATCCATCGTGCCGTCGGTGTCCCGCCTCGCCAGCCTCTGGGCGGCACGGACGTAGTCCAGAGCCTTCCGCACCCTTGCTTTGAGCTCAGGATCGTTCACCTGGCCGAGGTCGATGTCCACGATCGCCGCGTCGCGCTCCGCATCGGGATCGGCCAGCGAATCGACCACCAGCAGCCCCAGCAACACTACACCCGCCGTGACGCTCGCCAGCACCACCCAGCCGGGCCATCGTCCAACTATCGCCACGATCACCGCCACAAAGACCAGCCCCACGATCAAATAGGCCTCACGGCGGGTGAGGGCGTAGCCAACTATTCGGTTGATTCTGTCATGTTGCACTTTTGTCCTACCGTTACGAGTTCTGACTTAGCGACGCCCCACCCCACTCGCCCAGGGCGAGGAAACCTCGCCCCTACGCTATTCTATTCTGCACCAGAAACTGACTTAGCTGAGGCATGGTCATTAATCCAACAAGGCGCGCAAAGGCGGACTGGGAACATTGAGCCGGGAGCGCGGGCGTCTCGCCCGCGAGGGGGCAGGCAGGCGAGACGCCTGTGCTCCCGGATTCCTCGCAGCCTATTATGACCAAGCCTCACTTAGCTCAGAAGTTCTGCGATATCAGCTCGTAAAGCTTGCGGATCGTATTCGGATCGGCGCCATACCCCTGACCTCCGAAGGCGCTGGCGAGCGACCCCAGCATGTTTAGATCGGCGTCGGAGCCATACGCCACGGTAAAAATCAGGATACCCGCTCCATTTTTCTTCAGCGCGTTCACCAGAGGTCCCGTCTCTTTGACGCTCCTGCCGACAATTTGCGGCACCGTACCCACGTCGCGCACGTTGCGCTGGCTAAACGAAGGCGAGGCGTTCTCTATCCCGTCGGTCATGGCCACCACCACGTTGATTCTTTCCGCGTCAGCACGCTGGGCTAGCAGGCGGTGCGCTCTCCACACGGCATAAAACAGCGCGGTATTGCCTTCAGCTTTCAACTGGTCCACTTGCGCGAGCAACTGCTGGCGATTATCGCCCAGGCGTCCGAGAGGCACAACCTCGCGGAAATCGCTCGAGAATGTGGCCAGCCCAACGCGCTCCTCGTCCGACGGCACCTGCTTCAGGAACGACGTCAGCGCCTCCTTGGTACGTTGAAGCTTGTCGCCTTGCATCGAGCCGGAAACGTCCACTACGAGGATGATGTTGGCGCGACGCTTCAGGCCAGAGGCCCAGGCCGCGCGCAGATAGGTCAAGGTGCCCGCCGCCGGCATCTGCAACAGGCGCGGCTGGCCGGCAGAAAGGCCTTCGGCTCCCAGCGGAGACTTTTGTACGTCGAAAGCCAAATCGATGGGCCGATAGCCGTGCTTCACGACGATGGCCTGGCCATCGGCGCCGGTGAGGAACCTGGCGAATTCCAGGAAGGCGCGCCGCTGCTCCGGCGTCAGCTCCGGCGTCTCGAGCAGAATCAGCGGGTGGTCGAGCATCAAGGTGCCCTCAGCCGGGTGTATGGCGTATAGCTTGCTGCCTTTGCTGCGCTGGTTGAAGTCGAAGACCGACGCCTCGGGCATGACGATGGCGGCGAGGGCAGTCTGGCCCTCTTTGAGCAGATATTCCACCAGCGCCGCGTCCGACTCGCCACCGTAGCGAGCGATGGTCTTTTCGATTTGCGCCACATAGCGGCGAACATCTTCGTGGTCGGCGTCGGCCTTGGTGAGCCCATACGTCTTGCCGGCACCGGCGTAAAACTCGGCAACCAGCGCCAGCATGCCTGACGCCGAGGCGCGGGGCGATCCGTGGCTCCAGCGGTAGCTTGCGTCGCGTGAGGATCGCTGCAACAGCGTCGCCCAGCCACGCTCGTCGCCGGCGCCCAGCTCACTTTCCCGGCCACGCCAGGTGGCGATAGCAACGGGCGTGGTGGCGTAGCGGATCGTCGTGCCCACGATGGAGGACGCGCCGGGGCGCGCCTCCTGCCAGGCTCTGTCCAGGCTTTCGAGCCAGATGGCGGAGTCGGGACTGATGGCGACGAAGCCCGCCGAAGGCAGAGCTTCGAGCATCTGGGGGATATCCAGCTTCACGCCCTGGACCTTTACCGCCGCGCGGGCATTGTAGGCGGCCAGAAGCTCGTCGAAGAGGCGTCCTTTGTTGGGATCGTAGGCGACCTTGATTTCTCGCGGTAGCTTCGATGGGTCACGCCCTTCGCGCTCCAGCGGCGCCAGCACCGTGCAGGCAGTGAGGAGCGTTGCCAGGAGCAAGAGGAGTATCGCCGGCGCTTTCAGAGCCTTCATTGCCACCTACTTCTCGTAGTTGTCGACGAACCAGGTGCCCAGAGCAACCAGGCCGGTGCGCGACGCCTGGCGCATTTTCGAGGAGGCTGGGACCCTGTCCTTGAAGCCGAAGGCGGCATAGCGCTTGATGAGGCTGCTGGGGTGATCCGTCGAGACGTCGGGACTAGCCGGTCGCAGTCCGAAGCGGAGCGTGGCGACCTGTTGATCGTTCGACAGGAGGAAGCGCTTGAAAAGGACGGCCGCGTCCTTCTCGGCGGCGCTCGACTCTTTCTCCTTGCCCATGTAGATGGCGAAGGGGAAATCGTACCAGGCGATCGGGTCCGGGTAGACCACGATCAAGCCATCTCCCCAACGCTTCTCGATGGCCTCGGCGTTGAGGAGCAGGTAGTTCTCCAGCACCTGGCCCGCGTCGCCGGCAGATGGGCCGTACAACACCATGTTTTCGGCGCCATAGGGCTGGAAATCGACGACCGTATCCAGCGACTCCTTGAGCCAGAAGAGGAATCGTGCGTCCTTCAGCTCGTCGGCCGAAACGGCGGGCTTACTGTAGTAGGCGCCGGCGGCGCCCACCATGGCGGCAAGCCCGGCGGGGTCGCGCTTGGGATGGGGAATGATCAGCTTGAAGCGGCCCCAGGCGGCGTCGCCGCCGAGTTCGGCCCAGCCGCGCGAGGTAGCGGCGCTGTGTACCACCTCCCAGTCCAGCGCCTTGCCGAACTTCTTCTCCAGCACCACCGCCCGCGACTTGAAGACGGTCCAGACCTCGGGCGACAAGGCCACCGACTGATCGCGATACTCTCCACCGGCGAGGAAGATGTCCTGCTTGTAGTGATCCGCGGCCACCGCGTTGGCCTGGTTCACCCAATCGCGAGACTCGGCCAGCCAGGCCGTGGGCGGCGTCTGAAACTCGCCCTTGGCCCACTTGTTCAGCGCCGTCACGCCGTCGAGGGGATACACATCTACCGTTACCTTTCGGCGCACCCCATCCAGCTCGTACTCCTTGCCGGAGAACTCCCTGGCAGCCGCCGAAACCCACGGCTCCACCGAAATGGCCGAGGCAACATCAATGCGAACCGGCCCGGTAGCTCTGACCGGCTCGGATGAGCGATTGGTCAACATGTACACGATCCCCGCGATGAAGACCAGCATCAGTATCAGGATCGCCAATCTGGTAGGTCGCACGATGGCATATCTCCCAAGCAGTCTGAACCGCAGATTGACGCAGATTAGGGGATTACGCAGATGTACAAGCACGAGGCAATCAGCGCAATCCAGCACCTACGTTTGTCTGCACCTTGCTGTTGATGACCCGCTTGTACTCCAGGCTCTTTGCGCCAAAATTGAGCAGGAGCCCCACTTCCAGGCGATAGGCTTCGAGGTAGTTGATGGCCTGCGCCAGATGGACGTCTTCTATCTTGATCAACGCCTTTAGTTCCACCATTACGCTATCTTCCACCAAGAAATCGAGCCGACGCGTTCCGATCTCCTGCTCATCGTAGAAGATCGGCATCTCGAGCTCGCGCTGAAACGACAGGGCATATTTTGTCATTTCGATGGCCAATGCGCGTTGGTAAATGACCTCCTGAAAGCCATTGCCCAGCGTGGAGTGGACCCGCATAGCCGCGCCGATGACCTTCCCTGTTACATCGGCGTGCTTGTATTCGTCCCGCCTCATGACCTACCACTGATTGACGCAGATTGATCGATCACGCAGAGGTACCCGGACGAGGTCCATCTGCGTAATCCTCTAATCTGCTTAATCTGCGGTTCCGCCGCTCCTCGATTTGCCGTTGCAGGTCTTCGTTGCCGAGGATATCGTCAAGCTGCTGCTCCACCGTGCTGCTGCGAGCGATGACGATGCCCCGGGCGCGCTCCACGGCTTCCTGCTCCTCCCGAATAAGGCCCTCGGGGGAGAACCTGCTGAGGATGTCGACCGTGGACAGGGCTTTGCCCTGGGCTTCCGCCGCCTTGCGCTCGCCGATCAACGCCAGCAGGCGGGACTTCTGCGCGCGCAGGGTGTCGATCCTGGCGGCCAGCTTGATCTTGGCATCCTGCAACTGCGCCGTCTGGTCCTTGGCCTCGTCGACCTGGTCGAGCTTTAGCTCCAGAACCTGGCTGACGGCATTCAATTTCGCCTGGCGATTGGTAGCCAGAGCCGTGATCGTCGCCCGCCGAACCGAGTCGGCCTCTTTCTGCTCAAGCTCCAGCAGCCGGTCGATCTCGTCGTCCATACTCGCCACCTGGTCCTTGAGCTCCGCGATCTCGCGGCTCAGCGTCTTCTCGCGACCGATAGATTCGCCAAGACACACCGTGATCTTCTCCAGACTACCCATGAGCTGGTTGATCTGCTCGTCGAATACCGCCGGTCTGTTGGCGCTCAACGCCCTGTCCAGGAGATCGTGCAGGTTGGCGGTGAGCAACAGCTTCACCTTGCCCAGAATGCCCTCGTAGCCGGCCATGATTTCCTCCTTGCTTGAAGTCGAGGTGAACGCTCGTAACCAACGCGCGTGGAGCGCACGCCACTAACGCCTACTATATCACGAAGAGAGGCGGAAGTGAAGAACTACTGCACACTTGACAGCCTCGTCCGATTGACTTATACTAGCCTTGATCGACGTGTGAGCAATTGTTCATATGTTCATCCCAAGGAGCTAGAGTGTGATTGAGATAAACTCCAGAGCCGACGTCTGCGAAGTCCACTACGTCGATGAGGCGGCCGTCAATAAGGTCAGGCAGGTCATGGTCTCCGACGCCGTGGCGCAGAGTCTCGCCGAGACCTTTAGCGTGCTAGGCGATCCTACGCGGGTGCGAATCATATATGCGCTGCTCAAGGCCGAGATGTGCGTCTGCGATCTCTCGGCTCTGCTCGGCATCTCGCAGTCGGCGACCTCCCACCAGTTGCGCGTTCTGCGCAACCTCAGGCTCGTCAAGTACCGCAAAGACGGCAAGATCGTCTACTACTCCTTGGATGACCACCACATTCAGGACCTCATTTCGGAGGGACTTGCTCACGTCCAGGAGACGTGACGAGGGAGGGATGATGGCCGATGGCGGCTTATTCAAAGGCGAACATTACACGCATCTCGACCCTGCGCATATCTGGGATGGACTGCCCCGATTGCGCCCTCACCATAGAACGTAAGGTTGGCTCGCTCGATGGCGTGAAGTCGGCTAAGTTGAACTTTGCTACCTCCATGTTGACCGTGGAGTTGGCGCCCACCGTTCCCATCGACAAGCTCGTGAGGGCCGTCGACGAGGCCGGTTACGAGGCCGAGCCTGACTTCGTACAGCCCACCAAACCGTGGTGGCAGCGCATACGCCGGCACGATCTGGCCACGGCTGCTTCCGGAATGCTGCTGGCCATAGGCTTCTTGCTTTCCATCACCGGCCAGCCAACGCTGGCAGTATCCATCGCCTACGCCCTGGCCATCCTCGTCGGTGGCTACTACACTGCGCGCCGGGGCATTGTCGCCGCGCGCTCGCTCAACGCGGACATCAATCTGCTCATGACCATCGCCGTCTTGGGAGCGGTGGCCATCGGCGAATGGATCGAGGGCGCGACCGTCGTCTTTCTCTTTTCACTGGCCAACACCCTCGAATCGTACACCCTGGGCAAGACGAGGAATGCCATTCGAGAACTGATGGAGTTGGCGCCCAAAGAGGCCACGATACGGCACAACGGGCATCTCGAGCGAGTCTCCGTCAGCCGCGTCAAGGTGGGCGACGTCGTCGTCGCCAGGCCCGGCGAGAAGATACCTATGGACGGCACGGTCGTCGGCGGCGCATCGGCCGTCGATCAGGCCGCCATCACCGGCGAGTCGATACCGGTGTTCAAGACCGTGGGCGACGAGGTCTACGCGGGCACCATCAACCAGCGCGGCGCACTGGACATTCGGGTCACACGGCCATTTGAGGACAACACCATTTCCAAAATCATTCACCTGGTCGAGGAGGCGCAGTCGAAGCGGGCACCATCGCAGCAGTTCATCGACCGCTTCGCCAGGTACTACACGCCCGGCGTGATCGGGCTCGCCGTCGGCGTGGCCATCATTCCGCCTCTCCTCTTGGGTCTGCCTTTCGGCCCCTGGATCTATCGGGCGTTGGCGCTGCTGGTGGTCTCGTGCCCGTGCGCTCTGGTGATCTCCACCCCGGTCACCATCGTCTCTGCCATCACCAACGCCTCGCGCAACGGCGTGCTGATCAAGGGTGGCGCCTATCTGGAGCAGACGGGCGCCCTCTCGGTAGTGGCGTTCGATAAGACCGGCACGCTGACCAATGGCAGACCCGAGGTTGTGGAAGTGGTGCCCCTGAACGGCCACTCGGAGCGAGATATCCTCGCCGTGAGCGCGTCCGTGGAGCATCACTCCGAACACCCACTCGCCGAGGCCATTCTCCGCAAGGCCAGGCGCGCGGGCCTGCAACTTGAGCCAGTCAGCAACTTCGAGTCCATCACTGGCATGGGCGTCAAAGCCGCGCTCAATGGCACCACTTATTACGTGGGCAGCGCGCGGCTCTTCGAGGAGCTTGGGCTGTCGGTCGGTCGAGCCGCCGAGACTCTGGATACGATGCAGCAGCGGGGTGAGACGGCGATGCTCGTCGGCACGGGCCAGGAGCTCATCGGGGTCGTGGCCGTGGCCGATCAACTGCGCGATTCCAGCAGGAAGGCGATCGAGAAGCAGCACCGAAGCGGCATCAAGCGGGTGATAATGCTTACCGGGGACAACGAGGTTACCGCACGAGCCATCGCCAACCAATTGGGCATCGACGAATTCCGGGCCGGACTGATGCCCGAGGGAAAAGTCGAGGCTATGAAGGAGCTCATCGGACGTTACGGCAAGGTGGCTATGATCGGCGATGGGGTCAACGATGCGCCGGCATTGGCGACCGCTACCGTTGGCGCGGCGATGGGGACGGCGGGAAGCGATGCCGCCCTCGAAACGGCGGACATTGCGTTGATGGCCGACGATCTGTCGAAGGTGCCCTACGTCATAGATCTCAGCCGGCGCACGCTGGCGATCATCAAGCAGAACATCATTTTCGCTTTGTTGGTGAAGACCGTCTTCCTGGGGCTCGTCTTCCCCGGCTGGCTGACTCTCTGGTTGGCGGTTGTCGGCGATATGGGCACGTCGCTCATCGTCATCGCCAACGGCATGCGCCTGGCGCGGACGAAGAGGTAACGGTTTGAAGGGTATCGGCTGGGGGGCGTAGTTTCTGTAGGGGCGAACGCCGTTCGCCCTCAACGTTGCTACGCAGATGCGAGAGATCGTGTGCACGCCGACGAGGGGGCATGGGGCCGACGTTTTGCATACTGCACAGGCGTCTCGGCCAGATCGAGAGACCGTACGGGCGAACGCCGTTCGCCCCTACATTACCAAGCGCAAAGGTAGTACAATACGGCAAGGGCGCTGGTCGCCCAAGCCGCTGGCTTTGCCAACTGGAAGGATCGCACGGGATGGCCACACGCCAAGTTGTGCAACTCGGAGCACTTGATGTCGCGGCTGCGCGCCGGGCATTTTTCCTCGATGTTCTGCGCCGACGAGCGCACCCAGGAACTGGCTCGTCATTGGAATTGCTTAGGCGTCGGGAGCCTTACCCAATGCCGGACCTAAACCGCTTGCTGCCGGGCATTCGCTACGTAGTTGTGGGTGGCACAGCCACAAGCCTTTATATGGCTGTGCGCGTGACAAAAGACGTCGACATCCTTGTGTGCGCGTCGGAGCTAGAAAGAGTGAGGCGGGTTCTCTCGCAGGGCGGAGCGAAGTTTCTTCACCCACTGAGCTTCGCGAGTAGTCTAGGAATTAGCGGCGAGGCCTGGAAGCTGACCGATGGCACTGAGCTTGACGTCTTGTGGTCTGCAAGGAGTTGGGCCAAAGAGGCATTGGCCCAGCCAAACTGGGACGCAGCGGGGTTGCCCATTGTCGCGTTGCCCTATCTGGTTCTGCTCAAGATGGACGCCAGTCGATCGATAGACTTCGGAGACATCTCGCGAATGTTGGGGGGGGCCGACGATCGGGCTTTGGACCGAGTGCGTAAGGTGATCCGAAAACACCTTCCAGAGGTGATGGACGATCTGGAAGGCTTCATTCAGATTGGGCGCCTGGAGTTTCAAGCTCTTCCGGAAGCCACCCCCGGTGCGGGGCCTGGTGGGCCTGCAAATGCGGAGTCCGCAGGAGTCGTCGTGCGCGAACACCGCCGCCAAGGACGATTGGTGCGTGAACATACGCGCCGGCGCACGAAGGGCACAAAGTCCTCTCCATGATTTCTCTTTGCGCCCTTTGCGACCTTTGCGGTTGACGCATTTTCGTACCACTTGTGCACAATGAACTGTGGCGCAGCCGCGTCCGACTGCGCCACATCTATCTAAAGCGCCTCAGAGGCGCTGAACCCCAAAGTGGAGCCGCATCATGGCACCCACCCTCACGTCATCCACACGCTCACCAGACGCATTACCCCTCCGCCACGTTCCAGCAGGTCTGCCAAGCCCTGAGCGAGAATGACGGCTTACTCTGCAAAGGCCAACCTGGACGGCAACAGCCTCAGAGGCTTAATGGGAATGGCCTCGATCTCGGCCTTGCCGATGAGCTCTTCTACGTGATACACGATCTTCTCGACGTCAAATGGCTTGGGAACAAGCTGGCTGACGCGGCGTATCGAGCCCTGACTCAGCAGTTGGACGTGGCCGGAGAGGATCATCACCTTCGTATCTTGCATCCTGGCATCCTCTCTTATCGCCTGCAGCACCTCATTGCCATCCATATCGGGCAGCATCACGTCCAAAACCAGCAAGCGCGCGCGCACCTGCTGCAAAACCTCCAGTGCCCTGCGGCCGCTGTCCACCGCGACGACGTAGTAACCTCGATCCTGCAAAACACTCGCCAGCAACTCTTTGATCTCCTGGTCGTCTTCCAGCACGATCACGACCTTGCTGCGATCCATTTTGCGTGGCATTCGCCCACCTCCAATACGCTCCACTAAGCTATCGGCTAATGCCTGTTGGGGTTCCCGCTCTGCGACGGTGCCCTTGCCCTTGAGGCTTTCCCCATCCGCTGGCGAGGGGATCGACCTCATTCACGTGGCACAGGCACCTCAAGAGGTCACAACTAGTCCTGGTCAACCTTGCATAGCTGGCTAAAGTGTACTGGTTGATAACACTGCAAGTTCCGTGCCAAGAGGCAGAAGGCTGTGCAACCTATGGATAGCGAGGTCACCATCTCGGGGACAGACCGTGGCACGGGATCACCGACGTCCAGGGACGCGTTACCCTCGCAAACGAGTCGGCGGTGCGCGTGTTGGGTCTGGGCAGCGTCGAAGAGGTCAAGCGGGTGCTCACGGAGTCCCCCGACGCTTTGCGGTCGCGACATCCGAATGGGAGGCCGGCCGGCACCGAGGAGTTGCCGTTTGCCCATGTCTTGCGGGGCGAAACCGTCGTGCTAGCAGACGAGATAATCTACAACCCGCGAACTCAGCGCGACGTCTACGTGCGAACCAGTGCGGCGCCGATTACAGACGAGAAAGGCCGCATCGTCGGCGCAGTTGCTGTGGTCAGGGACGTGACCGAGCTGACTGAGCTTGAACGGCTCAAAGACCAGTCCATCTTCGTCGCCGCCCACGAGCTCAAGACGCCGGTTGCCATTATGAAGGGCTACGCCGAGGCGCTCCTGCGAGCCTCCCGATGTGACCAGTCTGCCAGAGAAGGTCGTCCGCGGCCTTGGGCCTTACATCGTCCAGGATTGGCAGCAATCAGATCCGGCGATGCGCCAACCAGAGCTGGCCGGACAAGCGGCAGCACGCAACTATATGGCCGTGCCTCTCATCTGCCGCGAGCGAGTAGTCGGCATCGCCAAGCTGGCCGATTTTGCGTTTCCGGAGTACATGGAGGAGTACGCCCATACTTTAGGCCCGCTGCTCGTCCCGGCCGCCCTTGCGGTTCAAACCGCGATTCTCCACGAGCAATCGGAAAGGGAACGTCGACGAAACGAGGAATTGGCTGCCGAGGCGGAGCGGCGGGCGAGCGAGCTTCTGGCCACGATCACCTCTATGGCCGAAGGAGTTATCGTCTACGACAATGTGGGAAACGTGGCACGCAGTAACCCGGCTGCCCAGAGATTATTTGGCTACTCGGCGGAGGATTTGCAGAAGCCGTGGGCCGAGCGTGTGATAAAATGGCGGGTGGAAACGCCGGATGGCAAGCCGGTGCCACTCGAACAACTGCCGTCCGCACGGGCGCTGCGCGGTGAGACCGTCCGTGGAATGGTGGCGATCATACACCGATCAGACGACAGTGTAGCTTGGGCTTCCGTTGGAGCGGCTCCGATTCGTGGCCATAACGGCGAGCTGCTGGGTGGCGTGTCCGTTTTTAGCGACATCACCGAGTTACACGACCTCCAGGAACAGCGTGAGGACTTCATTCGCATCCTTTCGCACGACCTCCGCAATCCGATTCAAGTGGTTCAGGGGAACGCCGAGCTGCTCTTGCGGGAACTGGGGAAACCGGAGTTTGCGGATAGGGGGCGGCGCAGAGCCGAGGCTATCATTGACGGGGCGCGTACTATGGACACCATCATCCAGGACCTCGTCGACCAGGTGCGCATTGCCTCCGGCGATGTGCGGATAGACAGATGGCCTCTGCCCCTGGAAGGTTTCGTATCGAATCTGCTGCTGCGAGCGCAGCCGTCGATTGATGTCGGGCGGGTGAAGGCGGAGATACCCGCGAATCTACCGCCAACTAGAGCGAACGATGTTCGCCTCGAGCAAATACTTTTGAACCTAGTTACGAATGCGCTGAAGTACTCTCCTCCAGACACGCCGATAACCATCACCGCAAACGAGATCGGTGGGCTGGTAGAGGTCTCTGTGGCGGACTGCGGTCCTGGGATCGCGCCGGAGGACCTGCCCCACGTGTTCGATAGGTTTTACCGTGCCAAGGGCGCTCGCAAAACAGACGGGCTGGGTCTAGGCTTGTTTATCGCCAAGATGCTGGTAGAAGCGCACGGTGGCCACATCTGGGTGGACAGCGAGGTGGACAGGGGCAGTACGTTCCGCTTCACCATGCCGCTGGCGTAGCAAGCCCAGGTGCCGCACCCAGCCGCTTCCCGACCTTCCCCCAGGCCCGCATTTGTGCTAGAATTGCCACAATAGGCTGCTTTGACCTCAAAGAAAACACGACAAAGGAGGCGAACGACATGGCGTTCAAGGACCTTCGGCAATTCCTGGCACGCTTGCAGGAAATCCCGGGAGAAGTCGTCTCGGTCAAAGAGGAGCTGAGCCCGCTGTTCGAGATCTCGGCCGTGCTCAAAGAGGTGGCATCACGCGACGATGGGCCGGTGGTCATCTTCGAACACGTTAAGGGCTACCCTGCCACCAGCGTCGTCGGCAACGTGCTGGGCACGCGCAAGAGACTGGCCATCGCCCTGGACACCACCGAGGACAACATCGGCCCCGATTACGTCCAGCGCCTGGAGAACCCCATCAAGCCCGTGCTCGTCGCCAATGGCCCTGCGTGCGAGGTCGTCGTCAAGGACGACGACGACCTCCTTGCCGTGCTGCCGATTATGACCTACAGCGAGCGCGATTCCGGGCCTTTTATCAGCGCCGGCGTCTGCATCGGCAAGGACCCTGAGACCGGGACGCAGAGCATGGGCATCCATCGCCTGGAGGTCAAGGGCAAGAACCGCCTGGGCATCCTCCTGGCCAACCCTCCGCTGGCGACCTTCCTGGCCAAGGCCGAGGCCGCCAATGCGCCCCTGGAAATGGCCGTCGCCGTCGGCGTCGATCCCGTCGTCGACTTCTCGTCGGTGGTGCAGGTGACCAGCGTGGTCGACAAGTTCGACATCGCCGGGGCACTGCGCCGGGCTCCGGTCGAGCTGGTCAAGGCACAGACCGTCGACCTTGCCGTGCCTGCCACGGCCGAAGTCGTCATCGAAGGCAGGATACAGCCCGGCGTGCGCGAGGTGAACGGCCCCTTCGGCGAGTCCACCGGCTACTACCTGACCTACGACACTCCCATCATCGAGGTCACCGCCGTAACACATCGACGCAATCCTATTTATCGCGTCATCGAGCCCTGGTCGAGAGAGGGCGACAGCCTTTTCATCGGCACCATAAACATGCTCTTTCGGAACCTGAAGGCGCTCGTCCCGTCCATCCAGGCCATCAACTTCCTGCCGGGGTCCGTGGGCGGTACCTGCGTCATCTCGCTCAAGCGCCGCAGCAAGGGGGAGTCGAAGCGGGTGCTAACCCTGGTGCTGGGTATGACCACCCGCATCAAGCGGGCCATCGTGGTCGACGACGACGTGAACATCAACGATCCGCGCGAAGTGGAGTGGGCGCTGGCGACGCGCTTCCAGCCCGACGAAGACCTCATCGTCGTCGCCAACACCGACGCCCTCGTCATCGACCCTTCGGCCAGGCCGGGCCGCGTCGGCGGTGCCATGGGCATGGACGCCTGCAAGCCATTTGGCAACCCGCCCGAGTTCGACAAAATACGCGCCCCGCAGGAGCACGAGGAGAGGGCGAAGGAGCTGCTGCGCCGGTACCTGTAATTAAGGATAGCCTTTGTCGAACACCGAGTCACGGCGCGCCCTGATCTACATACCCATCGCCCATTCTCAAGAAGATATGGGCAGCCTTGGCCAACACCTGCCTGCCGGGGCGGACTACCATCGGCTTGCCGAGCGCCGTTGGGACCAGATAGGGCAGCGGGTGTGGGCGCTGGACCTCGACTGGCCCAGGGTGAAGGTCTATCAGGACGGTCTGCCCGACGCCGGACCCGACGTCGTCCAGCGCATCCTGGCCGAGGTGCAGAGCCCCAACTACGAGATACTCCGCTGGCTCGTCGGCCAGGGCGCCGAGCTTATCGGCTCCGAATCACCCGCCCTTCTGAAGGAAGAGTACGGCCATCTCCAGGGGGTGCTCAAGGCCAAGGAAGCGGCCGCGCGAGCCCGGGCGCAGCGCGCTTACAAACAGCGCGCGGCGGCGCTGCTCGCGGAGCGCGACGCCTACATCGCCAGACGCATTGGCGCGACGCTGCCCCCAGGTGGCGTGGGGCTACTCTTCATCGGCCGGGCTCACCGAGTGGCCCAACATCTGCCGCCCGATATCCTCGTCAAGAGCCTGCCCTCAAAAAGCAAATAATCACTTGACACCCAGCCGAGCATATGCTATATTACCGGGCGTGGCGATGGCCGTCATCACCCTTCCTGTCTGGCCAAGTCGCCAACCTCGCTCGAGCGTGATAGTTATATTAGTTCGTTCTTGGTGCGAAAAGGCGGTGATGCCCCGCACCACCCCGGGCGGACAGGGACGTCCGCCCCTACATTGGGGCATCTTGCGCCAGAAACTAGTGGGCCGTCCTTATCCAAAGGACCGGACCAAGCCATAAATGGCCGCGGGCGGCGTTCGCCGCTCATTGGGCACGCGTGGGGTGCTGGATCCCACGTCCAGCGAAGGGGAGGTGGTTGCTGTGGCGAGTTCGAGCGTGCCATCCGTTGATCGTGCGACCGCGGAGCAACTCGAAGCCTTCGTTTGCGCCACGCAGCAGTCCATGTCGGATGTTGCCAGCGCGCGGAGCCCCGAGGGCGTGCTGAGCGCCGTCCTAGATGCGTGCTGCCAGTGGCTGGGACACCTTCACGTCTGCTTTTTTCTCCTGGACGCGCAGGACGACTCCCTGTTCGGGCGCATGATCGTCCCTCAACACACGCTGGATGCGGTGTGCAAAGCCATCGTGGATGCTATGTTGTCGGCCGACGACCTCGCCAACCAGCAGACCAATCGGCCTGCTCTCGCTCCTACCAGTGTGATGGACGGGACGACGTGTGCAATAGTGTGCAGGATCGAGGCGATTGATAACCTCGTGGCCAGGGTCTTCTTCGAAAGAAGACCACGCGTCTCCAGCCGTTTCCACGATCTCTTCCGTCCACAGGTTCAGGCAGAGCTGGCGGACGCGGTCCAGGCGGAGCTCGGAATTCGCTCTGTTGTATTGCTGCCGATGTGCGGGAAGGAGCGGTGCGTTGGCGTGTTCGTCGTCGCGTCCGACCGGTCCTGCCCGCTCACCGAGCAGGACCTGCTCGCGCTCCAGGTCTTTGCCGCCGGCGCGGCCATCGGGGTCGAGGACGCCCGTCTTCGCCAGGAGCTGCACGATCTGGAGAAGCAGGTCAGCTTCCTGCTCAAAGCGACCATCGACGCCCAGGAGGAAGAGCGCGAGCGCATCTGCCTGGATATCCACGACGGGGTGGCCCAGACGCTAACGGCGGCTTTCCATTATCTTCAGACGCTGGATGGCTGGCCTGAGCTGCCCGATAGCTTGCGTACTAACGTGGGCAAAGCCGGTATGCTGATGCGCCACGCCATCCGCGAGGCGCGCGAGATACTGGCGAGCCTGCGCCCGGCGGCACTGGATACCCTGGGGCTCGTGGCGACGCTGCGCTACGAGGTGGACGGCCTCAAGGCCCAGATGGGCTGGCAAGTCCAGTTCGACGCCGACCCTGTCCGCTTCCCCAAGGCAGTCGAGACCGCCCTCTACCGCATCGTCCACGAAGCGCTCACCAACGTTACCAAGCACGCCCGCGCGGCAAGCGTGGTGGTTCGCGTCACACAGGAACCGGAGCAAATCGTCGTCGAGGTACAGGACGATGGCGTCGGCTTCGATCCTCACGCACTGGACGGCGAGATGCAGCGCAACGGCCTCGGGCTCCTCAGTATGCGCAAGCGCGCCGAGCTGCTGCAAGGCCGATTCCGTCTCACCAGCAGCCCACGCGCAGGTACGCGGGTGCGCGTCGAGGTACCACTTTCCGCGCGGGAGCGGCGCGATCCCGCGCCCCCCAATTCGCCCCAACAGGCCACAGCCAACTAGCCCTATGCTGTGTACCCACCGCGCATGCCCACCATCCAGCAAATGGTTAGTCACTACAATATTTGTAATAAGAAAGCGCTTGGGGTCACGATCCTGGCGCTCGCGACCTCGCCTAAGACCAGCAGGTCGTCGTCGCCGGTTACCAAGTAGTTAGCCCTACCAATAAGCGCGTGCGCCACAAGGTAGTCGTCTTTAACGTGACGGCAGACCCTTGGGATGGGCCTTCCGATAGGAGGAATGATCTCGGCGACTCCAAGCAACAGTTCCAATAATCTGTGGGCATCCTGGGCACTGATCCGCTGGGCAAGATAATCTTTGCCGGCAATTGTGGCCGGCAAACGTTCCCCAAGCTCGTGGGGAAGAATCAGGGTAAACGCCCGCGTCAACGCGGCCTCGACTATGGCCGCGACAGTGCCCTCGGCGGCTGGGGACAAGAGGTAGCTGATGAAGATGTTGGTGTCGAAGAGCGCTCGCATAGTGTAAGGCGGTGCGACCTACTCCTCGAACTCTATCTGGCCCTCTTTCACCAGGTCCTCGACAATCTCGCGGGAAAAGCGGTTGGCCAGCGCATCAGCTTCCTCTTGGCTAAGGTCCTGGCTGCGAGACCGAACCCGTTCTCGGAGCTCTCGAAGTGTCGCCAGCGCGTCGCGTTTGCGCACCTCTTCTTTGATCTCCTTTGTTTGCACATACTCGGCAAAAGGCATCAGGACTACCTTGGGCTCTCCTCTGCTTTCGATAATGACCTCGTCATCGTTTTCAAGAACCCAGCCGATGATGGCGCCAAGCCTGTTCTTTGCTTCGCTGGCGGAGACTGTTCTGGGCATGTCTCGTGCTACCTCCATTACGCATCGTACGGGGCAGGAGACCGTTGGCAATCCACGATCTGATAGCTATTATAGTAGCTAATAAACTGGCTGTCAACTCGATCAAGTAGTCGACGAGGCTATAACTTCGTGACTGCCATCGCGGCAGCTTCGGCTTATTCGAAGCGCCTTACACGGGCAGTTACCTCGGCAGGACGTCGGCAGTGCCAAACACACGCAGGGCCTTGTCCACCGAGCTGGCCACTTTTTCCAGCGCGTAGAGGATGCTCCAGCGCTCGGTTCTTTTGATTTCGTCCAGAACCAACTGGAAGAAGTCCTGCCTTGCTTGTTCCAGCGCCCGCCGCACCTGCCGACCCTGTTCGGTCAAGATAACCCTTACCACGCGCCGATCGCGCTCGTCCTGAAGCCGCAGCACCAATCCCTTGCCGACGAGTTGATCCACCATCCGCGTCGTCGTGCTGGTAGCCAGGCCCAGCGTGTCGCTCAACTCGTTCATCCGGACCTGAACATCCGGCGGTAGCGCCAGCAGGGTGCGACCCTGTGCCGCCGTCACATCCTGCTGCGCAGCGCACACAGAATCACACAGGTCGTAGGCCTTAGCCAGCCTGTCGACCAGCGTCATCAAGGCGAAAGCGCCGGCGTCATCTCTCTCCACAGGCAACCACCCAAGATAGGATAATGAGCCTATACACTGATTGCAGTATACAATAGTTAGCCTCAGCAGTCAAGTGGTCCGGGGTGCGACGGCCGGCGACCCTGGTAGGGGCAATTCACGAACCGCCCTGTGCGCATCTACTCAAGGTTGATGCCGATTTGAAGCAGGCGGCTGGGAACGTAGTTAGCGTAGGGGCGAACGGCGTTCGCCCGCAACGTTGGTGCGAAGATGTGAGAAATCGGCAAGGACGCATCAAGGCACGAGCACGGCACGGCTCAGTCGATGTCTACGGGGCGGTTCGCGAACCGCCTGGACCCGTTCGCCAGGGCCTTCGTCCCGCCATTGGCGGTGTCCTGGGCCGATAGTATCGAGGATAGGGGTTTGCTCGCGCCACATTGCCCCTCCACGGGGCCGCTCAGAAGGCCCGATGTGTGTTGTAAGTGTGTCAGAAGTGTCACGCATTACGCTTCTCGAGGAACTCTTCCAGGGCCAGCTTGACCACAGTGGAAGCGCTCAGGCCGTGTCGCCTGCCGTAGCTCCTGACGCGATGGACCAGCGCCCGCGTCAGGTAGTAGTTTCTCCTGACGGCGTCCTTCCCCTGCTCGGCTTCGGCCGTCGGCACCGCACCGATGATGTCCGCGTAGATGTCGACGTCATCTCTAAGCTTCGCCATCCCGCACCTTTTCCGAAAGCTCGCTGTAGTCTGCCGCCCCTCTCGAATCGGGAGCAAACTCGAAGATGGTCTGTCCATGGCCGGCGGCCTGGCTTAGCTTCACGCTGTAGCGGATCGGCGAACACAGTTGCTGCGGATAGTGTCCCCTGAAGACCTCGATGATTTCCCGTGTCTTGCGCACCCGGTTGTCGGCAAAGGTTGGCAGGATGTACCGCAGTCTGAGGCTCGGCTTGTAGCGCTGGATCGCCGCCAGGCTCCTGGCGAACTCGGCCAGGCCCTGCAGCGTCAGCGCCTCGCAGCTCACGGGTGAAAGCACCTCGTCCGCGGCGAATAGCGCGTTCACGCTCAGCGCGTCCCACCCGGGCCCACAGTCTACAATGACGTATTCAAAAGCGGATGCGATTGGAGACAAGGCCTCGGCGATGGTGCGTTCACCACCGAAGTCCTTACGGTCGATAAGGCGCTTGATGCCGGCGAGCGCCCTGCCGCCGGCGAGCAGGAACAGATGTTCTCGAGCCTTTACCAGGCAGTCCGTGGCCTCCACTTCGCCGACCACCAGCTCAGCCAGGCCGGCTGATGGCTTCACGCCAAGCAAAAACGCCGCCTGCCCCTGCGTGTCTGCGTCCACCAGCAACACGCTTGACGCCGACATAGCCAGGCAATGGGCCAGGTTAACGGCAGTGGTTGTCTTCCCTGTGCCGCCCTTGCTGAGGGCCACGGCTATAACTCGGCCCATCCACACCACCCCTCGTCCAGTTCTCGGTGCGAAACGGCAGCGACGCCTCGCCCCACCCCGGGCGGACAGGGACGTCCGCCCCTACGCCATTTCGTCTTACACCGAGGACCGATAGCTAGTTAGCCCGGTATCGCCCCGTTTCACTTGATGAGGCCGATCCGCAGCCCGGTGATCGCCGCGTGCGTGCGATCCGACGCCCGCAGCTTGGCGATGATGCTCTGAACGTGCTTCTTGACCGTCACCTCGGCCAGCGCCAGGGAATCGGCGATCTCCTTGTTGGTGCGTCCTTCGGCGAGCAGCTTCAGAACCGCGCGCTCGCGCTCGGTCAGATCGTCCACTTGTGCCCGTCCCTGCAAGACGCTTTCGGACGGACGCGCCGAGCTCGTCAGGCTGCTGATGGCCTTCCGGAGGAGCGAAGCCTTCACCAGGATGCCGCCGCTGGCGACGGCGCCGATACTATGAGCGAGAAGGTCTCGCGAGGCATCCTTCAACAGGTAGCCAGCCGCGCCCGCCTGCACCGCGTCCACGACAAGGGCATCGTCGTCGTAGCTGGTCATCATAATCACCGCCGTGGTAGGTAACTCCGCCTTGATCCTGCGCGTTGCCTCCAGGCCGTCCATACGGGGCATCCGGACGTCCATCAACACCACCTTCGGGTGGAGTCTGGTCGCCATCTTTATGGCATCCAGGCCGTCGGCAGCCTCACCCACTACCTGCACCTGCTGGTCGGTTTCCAACATCGCCCGCAATCCCTCGCGGGCCACGGTATGATCATCAGCAATCAGGACGGTGATCGGCTCCATAACTCCACCTTTCAGCGCGGGCGATCCACCGCAGCTACGATATCACGAGAGCGCCTAGCTGTCAACGGCTTTGCCCAACTGAGATGCCAACTCCTTGACGGCCTTGCCTGCCACGAGTAGAATACCACAGAGGCCTGGTCACGAATCTTGATTTCCCGAGCGGATGGCAAGGAGGGGCAGGTGAGCAAGGTCATAGCAGTCGCCAACCAAAAAGGCGGGGTGGGTAAGACCACTACCGTGCTGTCGCTGGCAGCAGCCCTTACAGAGCAGGGGTGCAAAGCGCTGATGGTCGACGCGGACCCTCAAGGTAGCCTCACGCTGAGCTGCGGCGTGAATCCGGACTTACTCCAGACCGAGAACACCCTTTTTGCAGTGTTGTCGGCCGTTCTACATCACGAGGAACGGCCCGGCATAGCGGACATCATCGTCAGAACCCAAGCCGGCGATCTCGCGCCCAGCGACATCCAACTGAGCATGAGTGATCTCGACTTCTCCGGAGAATCCACGTCGGTGTACATCCTGAACGATGCCCTGGAGGCCGTCCGTAGCCGCTACGACTTCGTCTTGATCGATACTCCACCCAGCCTGGGCATCTTGACCCTGAACGCCCTGGCCGCGGCCGACAGCGTTATCGTGCCCTTGCAAGTGGATTACCTGGCGGCCAAGGGACTGGATCTGGTGCTCCAGACCATCGGTAAGGTACAGAGCCGCATCAACAATTTCCTCCGCGTAGAGGGAGTGCTCCTGACTATGGCCGACATGCGCACGGCGCACGCGAGGGAAGTGATGGAGGCGACACGCCAACGACTGGGCGCGGCCAACATCCGCGTCTTCGACAGCGTCATTAGAGACTGGGTCAGGCTGAAGGAGGCGCCCGCGTCCGGCCAGAGCATACTCACCTACGCCAAAGGGAGCCAGGGCGCTGAAGCCTATCGCCAACTGGCGAGGGAGCTGCTATGACACGCCGGGTCAAGATCGACGAAGAGGTCATCGGCCGGGTTCTCAAAGTCGACTACACCGATCGGCTGGACGCCAAGGCACTTCCGGACACCTCGACGGGCAAGCGGCGCAATATCTATCTGAGCGACGACCTGCTCCGGCGAGCCAAGATAGCTGCACGCCGCAAGCACGTGAGCGTATCAGGCATCGTGCGTATGGCCCTGGAGCAGTATCTCACCGCCGACGGCATTTGATATACCTACGATACATTTACAGCATACAAAAGATACATTCCACGGGGAAGGGGAAAGGGTTAAGGGTGTGCCAGTGCCCAGCGAGCAGGCCGAGCTTATCCTGCACCAACCTCTCATCAACGCTCTTCAGCGCGTGTCCACAGCGGTCACTCGCACCGGAAACCTGGAGGACGTGCTGTGCGGCGTGCTCGAAGGTTGCTCCGAGGGTCTGGCGTGCGCGTACCCCTCCGTAGCACTCCTCGACGCACAGGGAGAGCGCCTGGTTGGCAAGGTAATCTCTAGCCCGGCGACTCGATACAAGCTGAGCAGCGCCACCCAGCGGTCCGGAGTCCGACTTGATAGCTTGCTGGGACTCCGCGTCGACCGCCGCTTAGCAGCCCGCCCCGTCGCAGGAAGCAGCTCCATCCCGCAGGATGCTATCGGCTACCGGCTGGATATGACAGACAATCTCGTGGTCCGCGCCTTTCTCGAGCGCAGCCCGTTCATCACATCGCGCTTCCACGACGTCTTGCGGCCGCACCTCCAAGCCAAGGTAGCGGCCGTCGTGCAACGCGCCCTGGATATAAAGGCACTTGCACTGGTACCCCTCATAGCCGCGGAGCGATGCCTAGGGGTGCTGATAGTCGCCTCATCTCCTTCCCAAGCCATCACTTCGTCGACGCTGCCGATACTCTCGCTCTTCGGCGCGTGGGCGGCAATCGCGGTCGAGAACGTCCGTCTTCACCAGGATTTGCGCAACCGGGAGCAGCAAGTCAGCCTTCTGCTCAAAAAGACCATCGATGCTCAGGAGGAGGAGCGAGAGCGCATCTGCTTGGAGATCCACGATGGGGTCGCCCAGACACTGGCGGGCGCCTTTCACTACCTCCAGACTCTGGACAACCGGCCCGAGCTCCCGGACGACCTGCGTGGCAGCCTACATAAGGCAAGCACGCTTGTCCGCAACGCCGGACGCGAGGCTCGCGATGTAATCGCCAACTTGCGTCCGACGACGTTGGATACGCTCGGCCTGGTTGCGGCCCTGCAGTATCAGATGAACGAGCTTCAGGCCCGCACGGGCTGGCGAGTCGATTTTGACGCCGACCAGGTACGATTTCCCAAAGCCGTCGAGACCGCGCTGTACCGGATCGTGCAGGAAGCCGTCAACAACGTAACCAAGCACGCCCACGCCAAGAGGGTAAAAGTTCGTATCAAGCAGGAGCACGGCCGCGCTGTAGTCGAAGTGGAAGACGACGGCGTTGGCTTCAACCCGTACGCCTTGCAGCGTGACCCACATCGGATGGGTGTGGGAATGCTTAGTATGCGCAAGCGCGCCGAGCTGCTCCAAGGAAGCTTTCAGATCTTCAGCGACCGGGGTAGCGGAACGCGGGTACACGTCGAGGTGCCGCTGTTCGCAGACGAGAACCACGTGGGGCCTTGATGAATCGAGGCCCCACATTGCCTGGCGAGATTCCTGCTGATGAGGCCGAGCATCGCTGACCTGTGAGGTCGGCAGCAACCGGCAAGTTCTGTGCCAATAGCATACCCGGTATCCCCCAAATGGTCTAGCAAACACATCCTATTAGACCCTTACAGTGTATCCTCCCGGATGTTCTCACGCCGCCTTCGCTTCCTTATGATGGCTTCGGACCAACTGCCCTGCTGCCGGTAAAGCGTGCCAGCCGGCGACACCGGCCTTACCGCCGGTGTTAGGGGAGGACTGGACCCGGGCAACGCCCGGAGTACCGAAGGAAAGGAGGGGAGCAAGAAATGGCAGTCGAGAAGGCAATTGGCTCGTCGAGCCTGGTAGAGGTCGTCGACCGCGTTCTGGACAAGGGCATCGTGGTCGATGCCTGGGTAAGACTGTCCCTCGTCGGCATCGAGATTCTCGCCCTCGAGGCCCGCGTCGTCGTGGCCTCCGTCGAGACCTACCTCAAATACGCCGAGGCGATCGGACTCACCGCTGCGGCCGCCGCGCCCGCGGCTTAGCTCCGATTAGCGAAGCCGGCGAAGGCCGGCTTCGCTAAGTGAATCGGCGTAAACTCCGCCCCTCCTCTCCGGTGGTGGCACGCGCACGAGAGTGGGGCAGACGGAGCACCAGCAGGCTCCAGGGTTTTGTCGCTCTGGCGCTGCTCACAGTTCCACGCTTGATTCTTTCCGATCTATTCGAGAACTGATTCGGCATCCGTCGGGGCGGCCGCCTTAGGCGGACCGCCCCAATTTGCGCTTGCCTTGCCGGCGAGCCTACGAAAGGAGGTGATAAGAATGTCCAGAGTAGCCGACATGCGTAGCCTGACTGAGAATCTTGTGCGCTCACACGACGAGCGTATGGCCAATATCGCCGCTCGACGGGCCAACGTGGCCAATGGTATGAAGGAGAACCGCCAGAGGATCGTCGAGCGTCACGCTGCCCGCATGGAGGAAGCCGCGGAGCTCCACAGGGAACTGGCGGACTGCAAGACCGCCAGAACCGCGGCTGTTTCCGGCATGGTTGCCGACCTGTCGCGCGAACGCGCAGAGATGGCTGCCGCGCAAAGCTCGTCCCTGGCCAAAGCCACCGCCGACCGGCGGCCTGAGGTGGATGAAATGCGCGCGCAAACCCAGCGCGCGATGCGTGAAGTTCAAGCCAACCGCGCCGCCGGGGAGGCCGCGCTGAAGGCGGAGCTCCATCGGGAGCGAGTCGACTTCATTCAGCAGTTCAGTGACCTGATGAGTAACATCCAGCAGGCCCACGCGAACATGGCTGACGCGCAACGCGAGAACCTGGCCGAGACCAACGCCAAGCTAAAGCTCGAGACGGCCAATTTCCTTGGCGAGGCCAGCGCCGCCCATTCGGCAATGGCCAAAGCGCAGCGCGAGTCCTTAGAGGCCGGACAGGCGGCCCTGCACGCCCAGGTGTCGGCCACGCTGGCGGGGTTCCATTCGGCACGCCAGGAGCTCGCCGCAGACCTGGCCCAGTTCAGCCACGCTTGGCAGAACTTCGCCAACGTCATGCAGGCGCGCCGGGCTGGCATAGCACCCAGCCCGCCCCCGCCCGAGGCCAAGCCGGCGCCGACCAAGGCGGCCAAGGCGTCGCCATCCGCGCCTCACGCGCCACCCCAGACCCGCGCCCAGGCGCAAGAAGCACCATCGGATGAGGACGTCTTCAGCTATCTCGCCGATCATCCGGACGGAGTCCGGCTCATCGAGCTCGAGGCGCACTTCGGTACCCCGCGTATCCGCCTGGTGCCGACAATAACCCGGCTCATCGAGCAGAACAAGGCGCGCAAGGACGAGGAGCTAAAGCTCTACTTTGCCACCTAGCTATCGGCACCCGACCGCCGCACGTTGTGCGGCGGTCGGGATCACACAGGTCATAGGAAACCGAAGGAGATGACAGTATGACGAGAACTGATGCCACGGCTGTGCTCGCGGCTCGGCCTCGATCCGGCTTCGTCGAGACGACTTTCGTCCGCGATCTCACCGAGCGGGCGCTGGCCTACGTTGCGGCGGGCTTCCCCGTGCACTTCCGCGGGCCCTCCGGCTCGGGCAAGACCACCCTGGCCATGCACATCGCACACAACCTCGGCCGGCCGATGATGCTGATCTGCGGCGACGACGAGTTCGGCACCTCGGACCTCGTAGGCGGCCAGGCCGGCTACCGACGCCGCAAGGTCATCGACAACTTCGTCCACTCCGTGCTTAAAACCGAAGAGGACGTTGCCCAGCGCTGGATCGATAACCGCCTGACGATCGCTTGCCGCGAGGGCCTTACTTTGATCTACGACGAGTTCACGCGTTCTCGGCCGGAAGCCAACAACGTGCTGCTGTCTATCCTGGAGGAAAAGGTGCTTGTGCTGCCGGCCAGCCGGAACGGCACCAGCTACTTGAAGGTACACCCCAATTTCGCCGCCATCTTTACCTCGAACCCCGAGGATTACGCCGGGGTGCACAAAACCCAGGACGCGCTACGGGATCGGATGGTCACCATCGACCTCGATTACTTCGACCACGAAACCGAATTGGCGATCACGGAAGCGCGCTCCTGCATCCCTCGCGAGGATGCCGAGCGGATCGTCGACCTGGTGCGCGCCTACCGCGAGACGGGCCTCGCCAATTCCGGCCCCACCATCCGCAGTTGCATTATGATTGGCAAAGTGCTCGCCCTGCGCGGCGCCCTGGCCGTTTCGGAAGACCCTGTCTTCGAGCAAACCTGCCTGGACGTTCTGGCCGCCGAGCCAAATCGGCCCAACAAGCTGGCGAGGAAGGCACCACGCCGACGTGACGCCGTCCTCGATCTGATTCGGCAGCATTGCTCGTCTGAGGCGCCACGAGGCGTCATCAGTCTGCCCCGACGTGCCTAGTTGACCGGCGCGGGCGCCGGATGGGACTTGAAAGGAGGGACTATATGGCCGGCCCGAAGACGATGCACGACATTCGCTCGCTACGCAGCGTCGCCACGCGCGCCATTCCCACGAGCGAAGGCGCCGTCTTCCTTCAGCTTCACCGCCTGGCTAGTGAGAAGCTTCGCCTCGAGCGAGAGGTCGAGCTCTGGCAGCGCAAGAAGGATCGCATCGAGAAGAGGCTCATCGAGCTCGAACAACAAATGGAGAACCTGCGCGCGTTTGCCCCTAGCTTGATCGTCGAGGAAAAGGTCAACAGACCGCGGACAGCATGGCGCCAGGTAACGCTGGAATACTGACGCCTACGTGGCGTACAGAATATCGGGTGTTATGAAGATGTCCCGATGAGGCGGGATGAGAGGACACCCAGGGAGGAGAAAGAACTATGCCTGAGCAACGCCGGCCACGCCCAACGCCGCGTGGTCCGCACCGGCCAGATGACGCCGGGATACACGTCGATCTCGGATTCGGGGAGCTCTTCAAGGGACTGGGGAACTTCATGGATCTGGTGGGCAAGATGGCCGAGGAGGGCAAGTCCGAGATCAGCGAGACGCGAGAGGTGCACGGGCCAAGTGGCATGCGCGGCGTTTACGGGTTTTCCGTCAAGATGGGGTTGGGCGGCACGCCCACTATCGAACGCTTCGGCAACATCCGGTCGACCGAACGCGGCCCCGAGGTCTCGGAGGTGCGCGAGCCCCTCACAGATATTTTCGACGAGGGCGACCACATTCTGGTGGTGGTCGAGCTACCGGGCGTGGCCGAGGGAGATATCGCCGTCGAGGCCAAGGACGACATTCTGACCCTGAGCGCCAAGAGCCAGGATCGCAAGTATGCCAAGGAGCTTCTGCTGCCGGCGATGGTTGATCCGGCGAGTCTCCAACGAAGCTATCAGAACGGCGTCCTGGAGATCAGACTGAACAAAGCGGGGCGGTCGCAGCCCAAGTAGTGCGCAAACCGCCAAGGGCGCAAAGGGGATAATGGGAAGGATGGTAGACCCGACAACATGAACGATGATCGTGCGCTGACCGTGCGTGTCGCCGAAGCCCTACCCAAGGATGTCGGAAGGGGGATCGCGCGTCTCGACCCAGCCGACATCGAGCAACTGGGTGCGTCCATTGGCGACATCGTCGAGGTCGTGGGCAAACGGCGGACGGCAACCCGGCTTATGCCGGCCTACGCAGCCGAGCGGGGCAAAGAGCTCGTCCAGATCGACGGCATTACCCGCCAGAACGCGCAGGTGGGCCTCGACGACCGGGTGCAGGTACGTAAGGCATCGCATCAACAGGCCCGAACCATCACCCTCGCGCCCAGTGGCAACGGCCACACAGCGCTCCGCAGCCAGGATACCCGCTATCTGGGACGACTGCTGGAATCGGTGCCCCTTCTCGTCGGCGACCGCGTGCGCGTCAACCTTTTTGGCACACGTCCGCTCGATTGCATCGTCAGCGAGACCTCCCCCAGCGACGTCGTCCTGGTAAATGGTACGACGACGATCCGTATCAAGGGCGAGGTCGCGCCCGCCGAGCGCCCCGGACCGGCCGTATCCTACGAGGACGTCGGCGGCCTCTCGAAGGAGATCGCGCGCATTCGCGAGATGATCGAGCTGCCCCTCCGCTATCCCGAGGTATTCGAGCGTCTGGGCATCGACCCACCCAAGGGCGTTCTGCTCTACGGCCCACCGGGCTGTGGTAAGACGCTTATCGCCCGGGCGGTCGCCTACGAGACCGCCGCCCATTTCATCCACGTGGCTGGCCCCGAGGTCATCCACAAGTTCTACGGCGAATCCGAGGCACACCTCAGAAGCATCTTCCAGGACGCCGAACGACAGGCGCCAAGCATCGTGTTCCTGGACGAAATCGACGCCATCGCTCCCAAGCGCGAGGCCGTCCAGGGCGAGGTCGAGAAGCGGGTCGTCGCCCAGTTGCTGGCCCTGATGGACGGACTCAAGTCGCGGGGGCAGGTAGTCGTCATCGGCGCGACGAACATCCCCGGCAGCATCGACCCGGCGCTACGCCGTCCCGGCCGCTTCGATCGGGAGATAGTTATCTCCGTGCCCGACAAGACGGGTCGGCTGGAGATTCTCCAGATTCACACGCGGGGCATGCCCCTTGGCGAAGACGTCGACCTCGAGCGCCTCGCCGCGATCACCCACGGCTTCGTCGGCGCGGACCTGGCCGCCCTCTGCCGAGAGGCGGCTATGAGCTGCCTGCGCAAAGCGCTACCGGCAATCGACTTCGGCCAGGCGCAGCTCCCCTACGAGGACCTTTTGCGGCTCGAGGTCACCATGGACAACTTCCTGGAGGCGTTGAACGAGATCGAGCCATCGGCCATCCGCGAGGTGTTCACCGAGGTCGCCGACGTCAAGTGGGATCAGGTGGGAGGACTCCACGAGGTCAAGCGCCTGCTGCGCGAGGCCGTCGAGTGGCCGCTCAAGTACAGCGACCGCTTCGCCTACGCCAGGACGGCTCCGCCCAAGGGCGTGCTCCTCACCGGCGCTCCGGGCACCGGCAAGACGCTAGTCGCCAAGGCCGTCGCCTCGGAAAGCGAGGACAACTTCATCTCGATCAAGGGGCCGGCGCTCCTCTCCAAATGGGTCGGGGAATCGGAGAAAGGCGTACGCGAGGTGTTCAAGAAGGCGCGCCAGACGGCGCCGTGCATTGTTTTTTTCGATGAGATCGACGCGCTGGTCCCTACGCGCGGCGGGGGTGGGGGCGACACGCACGTGAGCGAGCGGGTGGTGAGCCAGTTTCTCACCGAGCTAGACGGCATCGAGGAGCTACGGGGCGTCATCGTGCTCGGCGCCACCAATCGGCCGGATATCATCGATCCCGCGCTACTGCGGCCCGGACGCTTCGACTTCACCGTCGAGCTGCCGATACCGGAGGCAGACGCCCGCCGGGCCATCCTGGCCGTCCACACCGGTGGCCGCCCGCTCTCCAAAGAGGTAGACCTGGAGCGCCTGGCGGAGCAAACGGAAGGGATGGTCGGCGCTGACCTTGAGGCGCTGTGCCGGCGTGCCGCGATGCTTGCCATCCGCGAGTCGATCGAGCTGGAGCCGGGCGCCAAGTACGCGCCCTTTACAATCGAGCAGCGTCACTTCGACGAGGCGCTAACCGCCCTGCGCGCCAGCTCGTTTGTGGGGCCTTGATAGCGAGACCCTGCCGGTGTAAGGGTGTCCCAGAAAGGAGCGAAACGCAAAATGGCAGTATATCTCTACGGAATCATGGCCGGAGACCGTAGCCTCGACCTTGGCGAGATCGGGCAGCCAGATGGCTGGGCGCATGTCTGGACGCTGCCCGTCGACGGTCTTTCCGCCGTCGTCAGCGACTACGATGGGCCGGCTTTTGCCGATCTCCCCAAGGCGGAGCTTCTGCGCTGTCTCGCCATCCACCAGCGCGTCATCGAGCGGGCGATGGAGCACCAACCCACGCTCCCCGCGAAGTTCGGCACGGTGCTCGGCTCGACCGACGAGCTGGTGACCATCCTCGACCGCTGGCATCATCGGCTGGCCGCCACCCTGCACCGCATGGGCGGTGGCGTCGAGATCGAGGTCGCGGCCACCTGGGACCTCCCGCAGACCTTCGGGGAGGTCGCTCGCGAGCCAACCATCGCCGCTCTCGCCGCCAGCGTTGCCGGCCGCCCTGCCGACGAGACCGTGGCCACACGTGTGCAGGTCGGCAAGCTCGTAAAGGAAGCCCTTGACCGCCGTCGCGAGCGGTATCGCCAGCAGGTGCAATGCGACCTGGTGCCCATCTGCCGTGATGCACAGCCGAACCCGCTACCATCGGACGAACTGGTCCTCAACGTAGCCTTTCTCGTCGAGCGGGGACGTCTCGACGAGTTCTATGCGCGCGTGCACCGACTTGACGAGGCATTTGGCAGCCGGCTCAACTTCCGATGCGTCGGGCCGCTCCCGCCCTACAGCTTCGCCACCGTCGAGGTGTCGCGGCCCCGGCCCGAGCTCGTCGAAGCGGCGCGCCGATTGTTGGGGCTTGGCGATAACGCCTCGGAGGTGGAGGTGAACACCAGCTATCGACGCCTGGCGGTGCGTTGTCATCCCGACCGAAACCCGGGCGACCCCACGGCCACGCAGCGGTTCGCCATCCTTACCGCCGCCCACGCACAGGTCGTCGCCTATTTGCACGGCCAGCATACGGACGAAGCTCCGGCCACCGAAAGCCGGAGCTACGATCTGTCACCTAGCGCCGTCGACACAGCGCTCCTAATGACCATCAGGCGGTCTAGCCAGCAACCCATCTCTCCTTCGGAGGTAGCATATGAGCGCGACGCCGCCGTCGTCTAGCGCCTACACCTATGTCTACTGCATCGTCCAAAGCGAGCCCTTCGAGAATGGCGCACCCCCGTTTCGAGCGGTACCCGTAGGGGGAAAAGGGAACACGCTCTACACGATCCATTTTATGGACCTGGCCGCCGTCGTAAGCGATTCACCGGTCGCCCGCTATGATATCGCTCGCGAGAACACCATGGCGCATCAGCTCGTCATCGAGGAGGCAATGACCCGCTCGGCGGTCTTACCCGTGCGCTTCGGCACAGTCGCCAGCAACCCTCAGGCGGTACAAGAGAAGCTGCTCAAGCGCAAGTTCGGCGAGTTTCACCAGCTAATGCTATACGTTGGCGATCGCGAGGAGCTGGGGCTCAAGGTTTTCTGGAGTCGGGACAGGCTCTTCGCCGAGATCGCCGCCGAAGACGGGCGCATCCGCGCCCTTCGCGACAACATCGCCGGCAGATCGCCCGACGAGACCCACTACCAGCGCATCCAGCTTGGCCAGCTCACCGAGGAGGCCATCATCCGCAAGCGCGATGCCGAGGCCGAGGCGATCTTGGAGGCAGTGCGGCCCCTTGCCGTACAGACGAGGGTGAACAAGATCCTCACCGACATTATGATCTTGAACGCGGCGTTTCTGGTGGAGAGGGCCCACGAGAAGGAGTTCGATGCCACGGTCAACGCCCTCGACGAGGCCCAGGCGGGTCGCTCGATCTTCAAGTATGCGGGGCCATTGCCCCCCTACAACTTCGTCAACATCGTCGTTCATTGGCAGGAGGATTAGATCATGGGTTTGCTCAGCAGTCTGCTGCTCTTCCCGGTCACTGGTCCGGCCAAGGGCTTGCTATTCGTCTTCGACCAGATCAAAGAGCGAGTCGACGCCGAGCAGCTCGACGAGGGCCTCGTCGAGGATGAGCTGGTCGCCCTCAGCCTGCGCCACGACTTTGGGGAGATTCCCGACGACGTTTATTACGCCCAGGAGGCGGCGCTCCTGGAACGACTGAATGCCATCCGCGAGTACAAGGAGTCCCTGGCCGCCGCAGATGAGTCCTCTGGCGGAAACGGCATGTACGCGACTACGGAGGAGCCTCACGACCAAGCAAGAGAGGAGACGCACCAGGTTGCCGCAGCCGCTGGTTGATGCTCCGAGCTTCGCCCTGGCCGAGGGCTGGGGTTGGTACCTCTACGGGATCACCCGGCGGACTCGCCCGGGCCTGGCCGCATTGGGTGTCGGACCTGGCCTGGACGGCGGCAAGCCGGTGCAGGCGCTTGCTTACCGTGAGGTCGCGGCCGTCGTCAGCCCCGTGCGCCTGGCAGAGCTCGGCCCCGAGGCCGTTCGAGCACACCTGCAAGATATGGCGTGGCTCGAGGCGATGGTGCGCGGGCACGAGCGCGTGGCCGAGCTCGTGCAGCAGGACCACGGCATCCTGCCGGCGAGGTTCGGCTGCGTCTACGGCCGCGCAGACGAGGTGATCGCCGCGCTGGAGCGCACCTACGACACCCTGGCGGAGCAACTGGATCGCCTGCACGGCTGCGACGAATGGGGAGTCCACGCCTACGCCGACCGTGCCATCGTGGAGCGGCGCGTCGCAGACGAGGCTCCCGCCGTTCGCCAGTTCAAGGAGGAGCTGGCCGCCGCGCGCCCCGGCCGGGCTTACTTTCTGCAGCACAAGCTGGCGGACCTCCTGGCCGCTGCCACCGAGCAGGCCTTGAGCGATCTAGCGCAGGCGTGCTATGACCACCTGTCACGCCTGGCCGTCGCCAGCCAGGTGGGCCCCCGTGCGGGCACAGTTCGTGTGCAAGCTGAGATACTACGCGCCGCCTTTCTCGTCTCACGACCGCAGGTGAAGGTGTTCATCGAGGAGGTGCGCTTCTTCGCCGAGGCCCACGCGGGGCTACGTTGCCAGTACAGCGGCCCCTGGCCGCCCTATAGCTTCGCCCGGATCGAGGAGGGAGGCAACCGATGACACGTGCTGCCGCCGAGGCCAAGGACATTACCATGCTCGAGCTGCTCGACCGTCTCCTCGACCAGGGGGTGGTCCTGGCGGGCGACATAACGATCTCTGTCGCCGACGTGGACCTTATCTTCGTCGGGCTAAAAGTCATGCTCGCCTCGGTGGAGCGCGCCGAGCGACTTCGTTGGGGTCTCGATCGTGCTCCCGGAGCTATCGATGCCTAGCGCTTGTTACATTTACGCCATTGTGCAGCGGGAGGCCATATTGCCGACGGGGCTGGCCGGCGTCGCCCGCGCCAGCCTGTTTTCGATTCCCTGGCGCGCTCTCGCGGCGGCGGCCTGCTACGTCGACGACGCGCGGCTTCAGCCCACGCCCGACAACCTGCTGCACCACGAGGCCGTCGTCGAGGCCCTATGCCGCGCCGGTCCGGCGCTCCCGGCGCGGTTCGGTACAGTCCTTTCCGATCCCGGCGCCGTAGCCTCATCCATCACCGAGCGCTACAGCGTCCTCGTAGACGACCTGGCCCGCCTGGGCGGCAAGGTGGAGCTGGGCCTCACGGTGCTCTGGGATGCGGAGCAGACCCTCCCTGACTGCGCGACCCGTAGCCGTACTTGTAGCCGCACCCTTCAGGGTGCGCGGGGCCCTTCGTATGATGAATGCCTCCTGCCAACAGGCTCGGTCGCGCCCCAAACGGCCCCGCGCACCCTGAAGGGTGCGGCTACGGGTGCCGCAGGTGCGGGTGCGGGCACGGGCGCGGCGGGTGAGACGGCGGCAGACGTTGGCCCCGGCACCCGCTACCTGATGGCTCGCCTGGCCGAAGACCGACAACAATCCCTAATGCAATCGCAAGCCAATGCGCTGGCGCGGGAGTTGGACGCCGCCTTCCGGGAACACATCCTGGCAAGCCAACATAGGGTGCTTCCTATCCCACGCCTGGCGCTTCGTATGGCTTATCTATTGGAGCCCCGGCGGATCGGAGCTTTTCGGAACGCATTCGAACTAGTGCGGCTCGCCAGGCCCGAGCTACGATTTCTCTTGACCGGGCCGTGGCCTCCGTACAGCTTTGTCACGCCGCCAGAGGGCGCGTTGGCAGCGGCTACCGATACCTCGGCCACTTCTCTGGCCACTCTGGGTAGATTGCTTTGGGCCGGTGTAAGTGGCCACACCGAGAAGGCACACAGGTGAACGATCAACTGTCCGACTCGATTGCCGTCCTCGCCCAGGAGCACCTTGCCGCCTGGGGAGCCGATGCGGATCCGCGACTAAGCGGCGATCTCGCAGAGTTAGGCGACTTCGCACAGCAGCTCTCACGGTTGCAGGGCACACTGCCGCAGCGCATCAACGCCGATCAGGCGCACGTCGAGCAGGGCCTGGCCAAGCTGGTGCTGACCCTGATAGAGCTCGTCAGACGGCTCCTGGAGAAGCAGGCCATCCGGCGCATCGAGGCGGGCTCCCTCAGCGACGAGCAGATCGAGCGGATGGGCGAGACATTCATCAAACTCGAGCGGAAGATGGCCGAGCTCAAGCTGGCCTTCGGCCTGCAAGACGAGGACCTCAATCTGAACCTAGGGCCGCTGGGCGATCTGATGTAGGGGCAGCGGATGCGGCGACCGCAAAGGAGGTAGAATTGGATAACGGACACAACCAACGCATCGTCAGCGCCATCCAGACGACGAACCTGGCCGACATCCTCGAGCGGGTGCTGGACAAGGGGATCGTCATCGCCGGCGACATCACGATCTCGTTGGCCGAGATCGAGCTCTTGAACATAAAGGTACGGCTGCTGATCGCCTCGGTCGACAAGGCCCTGGAAATGGGCATCGATTGGTGGCAGTCTGACCCTGCCCTTTCTTCCCGCGCCAAGAAACTCGAGGAAGAGTCCGAATCGCTCAAAGCACGCCTTGACCGCATCGAGCAGCGGATAGCAACCTCACTTCAATAAGCTAATTATGCCCTTGGCAAAGCGCCACCAGGGCTGAAAACCCAGGGACGCTCACCGCAAAGGACGCCAAGGACGCAAAGACGTCTTCATAATCCTCTTTGCGCTCTTTGCGATCTTTGCGGTTGACGTATTTTTGGCATTAGGAACATGGTATGCCTGCGCCTCTTCGCGCCCTGATCGTCGAGGACTCGGAAGATGACGTGCGGCTACTGCAGCGCCAGCTCCAGAAGACCGGCTTCCACGTGATTTCCGAATGGGTGGACAATCCGGAGGCCATGAAAGCAGCCCTCGACAATGGAGCCTGGGACGTCGTCATCTCCGACTACGCCATGCCCCGGTTCAACGGCTTCGCGGCTTTGAGGCTCTTGAAGGAGAGCGGTCTCGACCTGCCCTTCATCCTCATGGCTAGCAGGAATCGCGAAGATGTGGCCCTGGAGGCTATGAAGGCAGGCGCGGACGACTATGTAGAGAAGACGAATCTAGCACGACTGGGCCCCGCCATTCGGCGGGAAATGCGCACGGCCGCCCTCCGAAAGATGGTTTCCGAAAGTGCGGAACGTCGGGAACAGGGAGAGGCGGCGCTGCGCGAGAGCGAGGAGCGCTATCGCACCCTCGTCGAGACGTCACCGGACGGCATAGTTGTGAGCAACCTAGACGGCGCAATCATCATGTGCAACCACAGAGCCGTCGCCCTGTACGGTGCGGAGAGCGCACGAGAGCTGTTGGGGAAGAAGATGATGGAGTTTGTGGCGATCGAGGACCGCGAGCGCGCAATAAACAACAGTCGCAGGATTCTGCAAATAGGATGCCTCCGAGATATCGAATACACCGTCATCAGGAGGGACGGCGCTGCATTCCCTGCCGAGACCAGTATTTCGCCAGTCCTGGACGCGGAGGGCAAGGCCTGGGCGTTCGTCGCGGTGGTGAAGGATATCACCGAGCGCAAGAGAACCGAGGCGGCCCTGGAGCGTCGTCTCGCGGTGGAGGAGGCGCTCGCCAGGGTATCCAGCAACCTTGCCAGGGGAGACACGGTAGACCTCGTCGGCGTGCTGTCGACCCTGGCAGAGGTCGTCAACGCCAGCCGTGCCTATATCTTCCAGCTCAGGGATGGCGGGAAGACGATGGATAACACCCACGAGTGGTGTGCTCGAGGAGTCGAGCCCCAGATTCACATGCTACAGAATCTCGACTCATCGGTTTTCCCCTGGTGGATGGACAAGGTAATACGCAACGAAAACATCATCATCCCGGACGTGGCGGCGTTGCCTGACGAAGCTGCGAACGAGCGCGATATCCTCCAGGCGCAGGATATCAAGTCCCTGGCCGTGGTGCCAATGTCTTCGACCGGTGGACCGCTCGGGTTTCTCGGTTTCGACGACATTCAGGGTGCAAGGGCCTGGCCCGAGGAGGACGTGCGGTTGCTCCGCACCGCATCCGAAACTCTGGTGGCATACCTCGAGCGCAAGCAAGCGCAGCAAGAACGTCTCCAGAGCGTCGAGAAGCTGCGCAAGACCCTGGAAGAAACCATCCACGCCATGGCGCTGACAGTCGAAATACGCGACCCGTACACTGCGGGCCACCAGCGGCGGGTCGCCGAATTAGCCTGCGCCATCGCCGGTGAGATGGGCCTGTCAGACGACCGGGCCTACGCCACGCGACTGGCCGCGGCAGTCCACGACATCGGCAAGATGTGTGTACCCACCGAGATACTCGCCAAGCCCGGCGCAATCAACGACGTAGAAAAGAAGCTCATCAGAGCTCACTCCCGGGTGGGCTATGACATCCTGAAGTCCATAGATTTCCCCTGGCCGATTGCCGATATCGTGCTTCAGCATCACGAGAGGCTGGACGGCTCTGGTTACCCTTTGGGCCTTGTCGACGGAGATATCATTCTGGAAGCGCGTATCCTGGCCATCGCAGACGTGACGGAAGCTATGGCCTCTCATCGCCCGTACCGGCCGGCGCTCGGCGTGGACAAGGCACTGGAGGAAATCACGCTGAACAAGGGCACTCTGTACGACGCCCAGGCGGCAGAAGCGTGCGCCAGGCTACTCGTAGCCGGGCGTTTTGCCTTCCCGGATCAAGCCGATAGCGTGCGGCAGTTCGCCCAGTCAACTGTTTGATGCGCTGGAGGGGCTTCCTGAGAATCTACGAAATCGGCGCCGCCGATGGCTCCATTCGCCTCCAGTCGCTCGTAGCGGCCCCACTGACACTCCAGCCCTAGAAAAAAGGGGGCTGCACTCTCAGTCGGTTTGTGCTATACTCTCAAGCATCCACTTGATGCGCTGTAAGCACGAGGGGCCGGTGGTGGCCAGGCGCGAAGTCGTAGGTGGTGAGTAGCACGTTGGCGGAAGACCAGACGTTTACGTTCAAGCCAAAGCAACACGGCATGCTCTACGGGTTGAAACGGGCCAAAAGAGATACGCTTTCCTTGCGCAGTGTGCAGGGCACACTGCTGCTGCTGCTGCTGAACATCCTGATACCGGTGCTATTATACCAGGTGGGCGCTCATTATCGCACGCTCCAAATGCGCCGCGATCAAGAGCTTCAGGCCAACCTGGAGATGGCGAGGTCGACGGCCGCCACCTTTGGGGATTTCATCCAGGACGTCCTACACCAGGAACTGGCGATCGGGCTATCCTTGGCGTCACTACAGCCGTCGCCTTTGGAACAGGCTGACCTTATTCTCACTGCGAGCGCCGAACAGAGCCGTGCCGTTCGTGAAGTTAGCCTGCTAGACCCGCAGGGTCGCATCGTCGCCTCCAGCCGGCCAGAGGCGGTCGGCGAGAAAATGGGCGATCAAGCTTACTTTCGCCAGATCGTCCAAGGGCGCGGATGGGTCGTCAGCGAGCTCCTACGGCCACCGGCGGGCGGAGATCCATCCCTAATGGTCGCCCAGGGTATCCGTGACGACAGGGGTAACCTGCAGGGCGTCGTCGGCACGACCGTCGACGCCCAACGCCTCGGCGAGGTGCTCAAGATGAAACCAGTCGACCCCGGAGCCATCAGCATTGCCGACGGCCGCGGCTGGCTCGTGTACCGCTATCCCGAGCACAGAGTAGACTGGGAAGAGCGCAACCTACAATTGTCCCAGCCCGACATCGTTCGGCCGCTGGCCGGCGAAGATGTCACCAGTTCCTTCGCCGCGCCCACCGATGGCCGAAACTGGATCGCCAGCTACACGCCCATTGGGGCCACCGGCTTGGTCGCCGTTGCCGTGCGCCCCGAGGTCGACGTCATGTCCCCACTCACCCAGGACGCGTTCCTGGACTCGAGCCTGTTCCTGCTGGTCACGGTCGCGGCCTTTATCATCGCGCTGACCATTAGCCGCAACATAACGGTGCCGTTGAGCAGCCTGCGTGAGCACGCGCTGGCCATCGGACGCGGGCAGCTCGGTCGCAGGATCGAGGTCGCCGGGCCCATCGAGATGGAGGAACTGGCCGAGGCATTCAACCGTATGGCCGAGGCCGTCTCGCAAAAGGAAGCCCAACTGCGCAGCCACGCCCGCCAACTGGAACAGGAGGTGCTGCAGCGCACCGCTGCCGTGCGCCAGCTCGAACAGGTGAACCGCGAGCTCGAGGCTTTTAGCTACACCGTATCGCACGACCTTCGAAGCCCGCTGAGAGTCATCGCCGGCTTCACTCGCGCGCTGCTGGAGGACCACGCCCACAGCCTGGATACGCAGGGCAAAGACTACTTGCAGCGGGTTAACGCGACCACCCTGCGAATGGCCCAGCTTATCGACGACCTAATGGAGCTATCGCGCGTGACGGCCAGCGAGCTGCACCGCGAAACAGTTGACCTGAGCGACCTGGCGCGGACTATCGCAACCGAGCTGCGCAAAAGTCAGCCCGAGCGCCAGGTATATTTCGTTATTCGGCAAGGGCTGGTGGCGAACGGCGACGCGCAGCTTCTACGGGTCGCGCTCGAGAACCTCCTGGCCAACGCGTGGAAATTCACGTCCAAGCGGCCAGCCGCCTCCATAGAATTCGGTCTGACGCGGTTCAACAGTAAGCAGGCGTACTTCGTGCGCGATAATGGAGCCGGCTTCGATATGGCAAATGCCGACAAGCTTTTCACGCCCTTTCAGCGCCTTCACTCCGCCGCCGAATTTCGCGGCACCGGCGTTGGCCTGGCTACTGTCCAGCGCATCATCCATCGCCACGGCGGCAGCGTCTGGGCAGAAGGAGTTGTAGAACAGGGGGCTACGTTCTATTTCACGCTTTGATCGAGCGCGCACAACATACTAAACGGTTGGGAGGGGGAAAATGGCAGATAAGACCGTGCTGCTGGTGGAGGACGATCCCGACGAGGCGGAATTGACCATTCGCGTCTTCAGAAAGCAGGGCTTGGCAAACCTGGTGGTGGCCCACGACGGCGCCGAGGCGCTGGACTATCTTTTCGGCAACGGCCGCGGCGAAGAAAAGGCCATGCCCCAGGTAATCCTGCTGGACCTCAAGCTACCCAAGGTTGGCGGCCTGGAGGTATTGCGCCGCCTGCGTGAGGATGATCGCACGAAGTCGATACCCGTGGTCATCCTTACCTCGTCCCAAGAGGACGAAGACCTTATGCGCGGCCTGGACCTGGGCACCAACATTTTCTTTCGCAAGCCAGTCGATCCCGATCTGTTCAGCGACGTCGTGCAGCAGATGGTGCAGTACTGGCTGCTGCTGGCATGACGCCGATTGCCCTTGCGCTCTGGGTACCCCACGGTATACAATGCACCACGAAGAGCCGAGAGCCGGCGCAGCTATACCGAAGGGGACCAGGGGATTGCTAAGCCGAAACGTCATCATCACCGGCTTCATGGGCACGGGCAAGACCGCCGTGGCGAAACTGCTGGCGCAGCGCCTGCACGCGCAGTGCGTCGACATGGATAGCCTGATCGAGGAGCGCATCGGGCTCACCGTCACAGAGATCTTCGGCTGCTATGGCGAGAAGTTCTTCCGGCGCCAGGAGGGCATGCTCGCCCTGGAGCTGGCGCAGTCGTCGGGCAAGGTGATCGCCACGGGCGGCGGCACGATCGTCTGCGAAGCCAGTCGGCAGACCCTAGCGCGAACGGGCATTATCATCAACCTCTCCTGCTCGGTAGAAGAGGTACTGCGTCGCCTGTGCGACAAGGACGATCGGCCGTTGCTGGCCGCCGTGGACCGTCTGGCGCGGGTCCAGCATCTACTCGCGTCGCGGCAGCCGCACTACGACTCCATCCCTCACCAGGTCGACACCTCCTCCCTCACGGTCGAGGAGGTGGTGGATCGTATTATGGACATTCTGAGGAAGCAAGCCGTTTGCTAGAAACCTTCGAAGTTCCGTTCCCCCTCGGCACGTACAGGATCCTCCTTGGACAGGGCTTGCTGGCCAGCGCCGGCTCTATTATCAGGGACAATGGCTGCGGCGAACCCATCGCCATCGTTACGAACCCATTGGTCGACCGACTCCACGGCGATACGCTGCGCCGAGGCCTCGACCTAGCGGGCTACGTGCACCACACCATCACCGTGCCCGACGGCGAGGATCATAAGAGCCTCGCATCGCTGGCACAGCTCTACGACCGCTTTCTCGACCTCGGGCTGGATCGCGGGTCCACGGTGATCGCTCTGGGCGGTGGCGTCATCGGCGACCTGGCGGGCTTCGCGGCGGCGACCTACATGCGCGGCGTGCCCTTGGTACAGGTGCCCACGACCCTGCTCGCCCAGGTGGATGCGAGCATCGGCGGCAAGGTCGCCGTCGACCTTCCCCGGGGCAAGAACCTCGTCGGCGCCTTCTACCCCGCGCGGCTCGTCCTCACTGACACCGCCGTTCTGCGCACTCTGCCGCCTTCGGAGGTGCGCGCCGGCCTGGCCGAAATCGTCAAGGCCGCCGCCATTCGCTCGGAGTCCCTCTTCGAGCTCCTGGAAGGGGAGGGAATCGAGGCCCTGGACAGGGCCGTTCGCGAAGCAGTCGCCATCAAAGTTGCGGTGGTTACCGAGGACCCGTTCGAGCGCGGCGTGCGCGCGATCCTGAATTTCGGCCATACTATCGGCCACGGCCTGGAGACGGCCGCCGGCTACCAATTGCGCCACGGCGATGCCGTCAGCGTGGGGATGGTGGCCGCCGCCAGGATTGCCGCGCAGATTGGCACGTGCGACGGGAGCGTGCCGCAACGGATCGAGCACCTGCTGGCGTTGCTCCAACTGCCCACTCAGCTAGCGGGGCCCTCGTCTGATGATGTGTGGCAAGCCATGGCCAGCGACAAAAAGAAGCGTCACGGCAAGCTGCGCTACGTCCTTCCCGTGCGCATCGGCGAGGTCGTCATTACCGATCAGGTGCCCGAGGAGGTGGTGCGGGCGGTGCTTGAGGGAGTGCTGTGCTAGGTAGGGCCTTTTCTGCGGCCTGCTGACTGTGAAAGGCCGTCCCTCGCACGAGCGGCGGGACCGCGACCAAATCATGCTCGGCTTCGCGCAGGTCATCCGCCGCTCGCTCGAGCCACTCCCGTACTTCCGCCGCGACATCAGGCCGCATAGACGAGCCTCCCTTCCCGCAGCACCGTCGCGGGGAGCGAAGATACCGCCCGGATGCGCGACTCGAACTCGTCGCGCGTATAGACGACCACGTCCTTGGCTGCTCCGACTCCGCAGAGAGCACGAAACGCTAGCACATCCCGCCGGTGTGGGGCAAGAGTAGATACGCTCCGGCTGAAAAGCCTCGACGAGCCGGCGAACAACCTCGGCGAGCTTGGGGTCGCGCCTCAGGATGTCCTGTTCCACGATTTGCTCCTCGAGTCGCGGCGTATGCCGCTGGATCTGCTTGCCAGCCCAGGTCAGTTCTCCGGAAAGGAACTCAAGGACGTGCTGGACAGTCTGAAAGCCTCGTTGGCGGCCAAAGTCTACCGCCATGCCACCCTGGAATTCCACCATCGCGAGAATGCTCACGGCGAATCGGACCGCAATGATCCCTGAGAACCGCACATTACCTGGTGCCTGATTGCAGACCAAGAACCGAGAATATTGGAGAGGCGATATGACGGCAAGAGAGCGGGAAACGGCGAGCAGTGAGTGGACGGGGTTGAGGGGGAGAATCGGGGGGTGGTATCTTAACAGCCCGTTGAGACGACTATCGGAAATGTTGCTACTGGGTACGGAACGTGAGAGTCACACCAGTGAGACAGTGGGTGATAGGAGCAGGCCAGAAATAGTGGTCGTATGTATCGTAAGAGTACCTAATATGTACCTTTCATATATCGCTCGTGTATCGCCTCCCATCCGCTGCCACACTCACCGCCTCGCCTGCCGTTTCAACGGTATCTCCTTCAAAAACAAGCAAACACCAAGGGCCAGGACGGCGACCACGAGCCCCACGTAAAACACGTCGTGCAGCGCGCCGGCCAGCACGGCCTTGGCTATCTCCACGACGGCCTGCGGCAAGTCCACCGTGCCGCCCCTCGCCAGCGTCGCCTCGGGACTGAGCATGGCGCGGAGCTCGGACATAGACAGATTCGCCGTCACCTCCGCCGGCAACCCCGCTAGACCAAGTCGCATCCCACCGTCCACCCGGCTGGCCATCAGCGCTCCCATCACCGTCACGCCGACGGTTGCGCCCACGCCCCTAAAGAACTGGATGCACGACGTCGCGATGCCCATCACCCGGTGTTCCACGGCGTTTTGCACCGCCAGATTGAACAACGGCATGAGCGCCCCCATGCCCAGCCCGAGGACGACCACGTTGCGCACCGCCACTTCATTGGAGGTTTCCACGCCCATCCCGGCCAGAAGATAGAAGGCGAAGCTAACGATGCCCAGCGCCACCAGCGCGATGTGACGGTACTTGCCCGTCCGCGACATAATCTGTCCGGCTACCACACTCGAGCCGACGAACGACAACATCATCGGCGTCAACACCATGCCCGAGTCCGTCGCCGACGTGCCGATGACTCCCTGCACAAAAAGAGGAATAAACATAATCGCCCCAAACATGCCGATACCCGTTAGGAAGACGGCAACGCTGGAGACGGTGAAGACAGAGTTCCTGAAAAGTGAGAAGGGGATGATAGGCTCCTTCGCCCGCATCTCGACGTAGACGAACAGCAGCCAGAGAAGTAAAGAGACCACGCCCAGTCCGATAATGGGCAAGGAATCCCAGGCGTAGTCCTTGCCGCCCCAGATGGTTACCAGCAGCATCGTCGTGATGGCCGGTACCAGGGCCATCACGCCCAGGTAGTCGATGGACCGGGCGTCGATGCCATCCTTGATGTCGTGGAGCACCAGCAGCATCACCAGCAGGGACAGCAGGCCCACCGGGAGGTTTACATAAAACACCCAGCGCCAGTTCCAGTTGTCCACGATCAGCCCCCCGGCCATCGGGCCGACGACGCTGGCAAAGGCAAATACCGTTCCCATCAGCCCCTGCAGCTTGCCCCTTTCCGAGGGAGCGACGATGTCGCCGATGATGGCGATGGTCAGCGGCATCACGGCGCCGGCACCTATTCCTTGCAGTCCTCGAAAGACGATCAACTGCTCCATGGTTTGCGCGGCGCCACACAGGACCGAGCCCAACATAAAGATGCCCAGTCCCCCGACGTAGAACCAACGCCGCCCGTAGAGGTCCGAGAGCTTGCCGACCACCGGCACAGTGGCCGTGGCCGTCAGCATATACGCCGAGAAGACCCAACTGTACAGCGCCATGCCGCCCAGGTTCATTATGATGCGCGGCATCGCCGTGCCCACGATGGTTTGGTCCAGCGCCGACAGCAGCATCCCCAGCATAAGTCCGCCCATGATCGCGGCGGTACGTGTTTTCTGCTTGCCGTCAGTCAATCTGCCCCTCCTCGCAACCGTCGCCAGAGGTGCGAACAGGCGCGGTACCCGCGAGGGCCCGATGCAGCGCCTCGAAGGCCGCGAGCAATTGCAGCTTCTCTCGCGACTCCAGACGGCTGATCACCTTCGCCAGCCTGGCCACTGCTCGCTCCCGAAACCGCGCCAGCGCCGAGCGCCCCTGCGAAGTCACGGCAAGACGAACCATCCGTCTATCGTCCGGATGCGGTCTCCGATCGACCATGCCACGGCGCACCAGCGTGTCCACGGTAACGGTCATCGTCGGTAGGCTCACGTCAAAGGACCGCGCCAGCTCGCTGGGCAGACACTGCCCTTCCACCAGCCGCGACAGAATCTTGAACTGGGGCAGCGTCAGTCTTTCTGCCGGCACGTCCTCGCGGGCCTGCCAGGCCAGCAGGCGAAGGACCTGGGGCACAACGCGCAAAAACCTCTCGGCGCACTCGTCGTCGATGGTCTGCCTGGACTCCGGCTCCGACATTACTTATAACCTCTAATGATTAGATGAGCTAATTATACGCGGGAGTACCCCAGGCGTCAACATCATTTGCGTCTACCTGTTGCGCCAACTTGTAGCCGAAGGCTTTAGCCTGCGCGCACCCTTGCTGTACCAGGCCGGCCCTAAGACGGCCTCGCCACAGGCCGCCTCAGGCGCACCCGCCATTTCTTAGGCGTCTCGCCACTCGAACTGGCACGCGTCCGCCCGAGGCGGACGGCTACAAGTGGACGCGGCTCGGCTCCGCCCGGCCGCGCGGCCTTGCCACACGACCGTGAACGCACAGAGACCCGGTCGTCGCGCCCGAGACGGGGGACTGCCTGATTTTTGACAGATGGCGCGATCGGTAATAGACTTAGACTAGAGGGAAGTGACCTGACAATGAGGTTCTTAACATTCCTTGTGTTGATCACCCTACTGAGCCTGGCGGCCTCGTCCACAGTTGCCCTGGCGGCAGAACCCCCCTGGCCCGACGATCCCACCGTGCCTCACACCACTTTCGATCCGTCTGGTCCGGATGGCGGCCCGGGGTACTGGCAATGGAACGCCTATCGCTTCGTCACCAGCGAGTCCGGCTCCCATTGGTGGGCGCCACGTTGGGAGTGGGCGCCCTAGCTCGGGGTGAAAACCTAAACAAACGGCTAGTGCCGCCGATTTGCCCTGACGCGGTGGCTACTTCTTTGTCCGGCGTCGAGCGATTCGCGCGCGGCACCCCCGTGGATTCTGTACAGGCGACCCGTCGGGTCGTCCCATAGACATCAAGTCAAGACAAGACCACGTAACTAACGAGGCCGTTGGCAGGGATACGTTGTCCTCCCTCGCTTTGACAGTTTTGGTGATAGGCCATAGACTTATGGGGAATAGAATTAGAACTAGAGGGAGGTGACGCAGCGATGAGATTCGTAGCGGTCTCGCTGCTGATCACCATACTTACCCTGGCGCTCTTGCCCACGTCCGCCCTGGCAGAAGAACCCCCCTGGCCTGACGACCCGAGCGTACCACAGACCAGCTTCGACCTGATCGGGCCTGACGGCATCCCCGGATACTGGCTATGGAATCCTTTTTGGTTCGAGTGGGGCCATTCTGGCGCCCATTGGTGGGCACCACGCTGGGAGTGGGCACCGCTGGCTCAGCCGGAGCTCGATTGGCCGAGCGAGAAGTAACGGTTCGCCGAAATGCCGGAGTTGCTGCCTGCGGGATCTGCCCAGCTAGCGCCTCGCAATGCGAAGCGGCCCGTTCAGCACCACCGCAAAAATGAACATCAGAAAGAGGCCGATGGCCGCGACGACGATGGCGTACACCTGCTCGAATGACCAGCCGTTCCTCTCGGGCTCCAACGGTTTCTCCGCTGCCATCGTGCTCTCAGGGCTCGTCGCCTTAACTGCCGCCGGTGGCTTCGCCGGCGCTTCTGCCTTGGAAGGGGCCGCGCCCGCCACCTGATTGAGGCTCTGCACGTAGGCCACCAGACCTTCCATATCGGCCCCGCTGATCTTGTCTTCGGCATACCCAGGCATGCCCTTGCTGGTGCCCTTTCTTACCACGTCAGCCAGCTTCTCGGCCGTTGAATACTTGCTGGCAAACTGCGCCCCGGTCAACGCAGGGCCGCCACCACCCTCACCTTTCGCCCCGTGACAAGCGCCGCACGCGTTCTTGTCGTACGCTGCTTTGCCCGCAGCCGGATCCGCCGCGACGGTGACCTGCCCAATGGCCAGAAGCGCCCCGGCCATCGTGGCCGCCACGCCAATTCGCCCGAGCCATCCCGTTCTCACGTGAACATTACCCCCTCGTAGGAAATCGCTTCGTTGCAACCAAACAGCAGCGTTCCTGGGTTTCTCGCCAAGAAGGGCGCACGACGGCTGCCGCTTCGCCTTGGTAGGAGCAGGTTTGAAACCTGCCCCTACCAGGAACGCCCGCCTAACAACCCCCTGATAGTACAATGACGCGACCGGGAAGTCAAGGGCGCATCCCTCGCTTCTTGCGCTTGCTGGACGCCTGCTCGGCCTCGTCCCCGCCGGACTCGATCAGATCGATGAGGTTCCCCAGCGATAGGCCCCTCTTCTTCAGCGCCTCTCCCAGCCGATCTAGCTCCCTCATCGTCAGCACTTCCTGAGGAATGATCAGGATGCCCTCGTCCGCCTCCTCGACCGCCACCAGGTCACCCTTCTTCAGCCCCAGCTTACGCCGCAAATCGGCGGGAAGCGTAACCTGGCCCTTCTCCTGTACGCGCACCAGCTTTCGACCCTTCATCGGATACCCCCAGGTGCAATGAAGTATGACTTCCGGAAAGTATAACACAGCGGGAGCTCGGCTGTCAACCGAGCGCGGCGCGAGCGCTTGCCCAGGGTCGCAGAACCGAATCGCGTCCACTCGTAGCCGCACGCTTCAGCGTGCGCCGGGCGGTTCGAGTGCCGAGACGTTCAGGCGATGGTTGACATGTGCTGTGGCAGGGCCGTCTTCACGGCGGAGGGGCACGGCAGGTGAGAGACCCGCGTCATCAAGTAGGCTGGAGAGAATCAGCCTTCATCCACCGCACTCGTGCTCTCTTGTGCCGTAGACGGGTCTGCAAGGCGCTGCAAAACGTGTGCCACAGTCGCCGGAGCTTCGATCTGTTCCACCGTGCTCCCCTGCCACAGCGGCACGCCTGAACGGTACGCGCTCCAACCGACGATGTGCGTGCCCACCGCCGCAGTCAGAAACACGACGACGATGGCGAGCAAACCCTTCAGGCTGGGGCCCGCGGACACGCCGGTGAAAAACACCACCGACGCCAGCAGAACCGCCGGCACCCCCAGCGAAGTCGCCAGCCCCAAAGCGTGCAGCCTGCAGTATACGTCCGGGAATCGCACCAGGCCGATGGAACCGGCGAACACGAAAAACACGCCCAGCAGCACCAGCACACTAGTCAGTATCTCGATCAATGACCCTCCCCTTCGCCAGGTATTTGCACAGCGACACCGTTCCGACAAACGAGAGCAAAGCGATGACCAGCACCGCGTCCAGGTACTCCTTTGTCCCGAACTTTAAGGCGGCGATGGTCATGGCCGCCATAGCATTTACCGCCACCGCATCGAGGCCGACAACCCTGTCGGGCACGCTCGGGCCAACCACCACGCGATAAAGGCACAAAGCTATGGAGATCGCCAGAATTCCGAGGGCAACGTTGGTGACTATCTCTAGCATCGACTGGCCCTCAGTATGAACCGTTCCAACCGCTGCTTGATGTCGGTCTTCGTTTGCTCCGGATCCTGCAAATCCAGCGCGTGTACCCACAGCACCCGGCGATCCGCCGGCACGTCCAGGGTCCACGTCCCGGGCGTCAACGTGATCGAGTTGGCCAGAGCGGTCACCTCCCCGTCCCCTTTCACGTCCGCCGGAACCGCGATTATCCCGGGTCTTATGCCCATCCTCCAGCGGAAGACCAGGCGCGTCACCGTCCAGCCTGCCAGAAGAATCTCCCAAATCAGGTGCAAGACGTAGTCGATCCCGTACCACAACCGGCGCATTTGCCGGCGCGTGCCCAGGCCGACAACTGCTCCACCTTTCGTGTGCACCAGGCTCAGCACCACCCAGCCGACCGCGTATCCAACCACGAGAGTTGGCAGGCTGTAGTTATCATTCAGGGTGGCCCAGAACAGCGCCAGCGCCACGTTGAGCCCGATATGCCTCATTCCTTACCCCCAACGGAGCCCAATACCGCCTCAATGTATCCCTGTGCGTCCAGCATTTGCGTCGCCGCCCGCGTAGAAATCTCCATCATCGGCCCCGCCAGCAAACCCATCGCCACCGTTAGCAAAGCGAGAAACGCGATCGAGGGCAGCAGGTGGCCATACGACTTCTGGTACTCTCGTCTCGCTTCGCCCCAGAAAACCCCACGCCAGATTTTCAACATCGAAAACAGCGTGAGCAAACTCACGACCAACGCCACCCCCACCACCCAGTAGCTCTCCGCCTCCAGACCGGCCCTGACCAGCACGACCTTGCCAAAGAAGCCGCTCAGCGGCGGAAATCCCGCCAGCGACATGGCCGCCGCCAGAAAAAGAATGCCCAGGTACGGATGCGTGCGCGCCAGGCCCCCCAGGTCTTTGAGATCTCCCGAGCCGGTCAGCCTCTCCGTGGCTCCCGCCACCAGAAAGAGACACGACTTGGCGACCATGTTGTGCACGGTGAAAAACAACGCGCCGGCGATGGCGAGCACGTTGAAGAGGCCCAGCCCCATCACCATGTAGCCTATTTGGCTCACGATGTGATAGGAGAGTATCATCCTGAAGTCCTTCTGCGCCGTCGCGCCCAGCACCCCCACGAGCATCGTCACGCCACCTATCACCAGGATGATCGAATGCGTGAAACCCGGATCGTAGCCGAAGATCAGCGTGAACACGCGGAACAGGCCGTAGATGCCGACCTTGGTCAGCACACCGGCGAAATACGTGGCCACGCCCGACGGCATCACCGCGTAGGCGCCGGGAAGCCAGAAGTACAACGGAAAAACCGCCGCCTTGGTGCCAAACACCACCATAAACAGCATCGCCAGTACCGTGATCAACCCTTTGTCCTGCGTCTGCGACACCTTCTGCGCCAGGTCGGCCATGTTCAGGGTGCCCATCAGCCCGTAAAGAAGCCCCACGCTGCTCAGTAGCAGTGTCGAGGAAAACAGGTTGATGCCGATGTACTTCACCGAGGCCTCCAACTGGCGCCGTTCCCCTCCCAGGGACAGCAACGCATACGACGATATCAGCATCACCTCGAAGAACACGAACAGATTGAATATGTCGCCCGTCAAGAACGAGCCGTTCACCCCAAGAAGCTGAAACTGAAAAAGGGGATGGAAGAACCGCTCGCGCTCTCGATCCAGCGTCGCAAACGAGAAGAACAAGGCCGCCACGGCGATGGCCATGGACATCACGACCATCAGGCCGCTCAGCACGTCCGCCACCAAAACGATGCCAAAGGGTGGCGTCCAGTTGCCCATCCTGTAAACCAGGATGTCTCCCTGCCAGACCTCGCCGAACAGATACAGGCTTGCCGTCGTCGCCGCCAGTGTGGCAGCCGCCGAAATCGCCCGTTGCAGCCGCCGGTGCCCGGTGGCCACCAGCAGCGCAACGGCCGCCGCCAGCGGCATCGCAATCGGCAGAAATACCGCCTGGTTCATCCCTTCAAGCTCCGGAGCGCATCGAGATCGTCACTCCCGGTCTCCTGGTGCAGGCGATACACGACCACCAGCAGAAACGCGGTGACCCCGAAGCTGATGACAATCGCCGTCAGGATGAGCGCCTGCACCAGTGGATCGGCGTACGACCCGCCTTCGCTCAATCCCAGAATCGGCACCGCCCTCTTCTTCAAGCCTCCCATCGTGAACAAGAGCAGGTTTGCGCCGTGAGACAGCAGCGCCAGCCCGAGCACGAGCCGCAAGGTGCTGCCGCGCAGCATCATAAAGACCCCCGTCCCAAACAGGACGCCTACCACGATCGACATCAAAGCCTCCACGCCGCTTCACCCCTCCCCTAACGCCGAAACCATGCAGTTTATGGCCCCCACGACCACCAGAAAGATGCCGATATCGAAGAACATCGCCGAGGCTATCTCCACCTCGCCCAGAACCGGCACGTGATAGAAGCCGAACGTGCTGGTGAGAAAAGGTTGCCCGAACACAGTGGCCGCCACGCCGGTCAACCCGGCCAGCGACAACCCCGCGCCAACCACCTTGACGTGGTCGATCGGGAAGAGATGGTGTACGCGCCTGGCGTTGAACGCCACATACTGGAGCGCGATGGCGGCCGCCGCCATAACGCCGGCGATGAAGCCCCCTCCCGGGCTGTTGTGGCCACGGAGCAGCATATACACAGCAAACACCAAGCCAAACGGCAGAATCAGCCTGGAAATGGTGCGCAGAATCGGCGCCGTCAAGTCGTTTTCCTCCCTCTGCCTAGCTTCACCAGCGCGAAGAGCGCTATGGCCGATATCGCCAAAACCACGATTTCACCCATAGTGTCATAACCACGGAAATCCACAATTATGACATTCACCAGATTGTCACCGCCCGCCAGCGGCGAGGACGCCTGAACGTAGTAGTCCCTGATCGACGCGTAAATGGGCGAAGAGGTGATCGCCAGCATAAGCGCCATCACCATCACCCCCACGGCAGTGCCGATGGCGGCATCTCTGGCAAGGCCCGCTCGCACGATCTGGGGCCGCGAAAAGGGCAGCATGTACACGAAAACCAGCGCGAACAGCACGACCGAGAGTATCTCTATCAGAAGCTGGGTCAGGGCCAGGTCCGGAGCGCTGTAGAGCACGTACGTGAGCGAGACCAGACTGCCGACAGCGCCCAACGCCAGAATGGCGCCAAGCCGGTCGCGTTGAGCCGCCGTGGCCAGCGTCGCCAGCAAGAAGAACACGACGATCCCGTAATCGTAGGCCTGCACGGCGGCAAGATCTACCCTTGGCAAGCCGACGCCGCCTTTGGCCCACAGCGCCAGGCCGGCCAGCGCCACCGGCACGGATGCGACGACCATCACGTATCGCCTGAGATAGCCGCTTTGCAAGCGCTCGAATATCTGTGGCGTTCCATAGTTGAGGAACGAAATGCACGCCTCGTAGAGCCGCTCGAAGCTGAACGCAGCGGCTTCCCTCGCCTCTAGCGCGAGAAGGCGACGAATCCGCCAGTAGGCTACGGCGCCGATGGCGATGGCCCCCGCGCTCATCAGCACGGGCAAGCCGACTCCGTTCCACAGATGAATGTCCACCTCCACCGGATGCCGCGCGATGCTGGCCACCGCGGGCGCCAGCAACCAACCTGACGCTATGGCCGGCGCAACGCCAATCACCACGCAAATCGCCGCCAGCACGGCTGGCGGAAACAGAAAACGCGGCGAGACCTCGTGCAGGTCGCGATACGGGTCACCCGCCGGTCCCAAAAACGCGCCGATGAAGAACCTGAGCGAGTAGATCACGGTCAGAACGGCGCCGAGAGCCATCAGCAAAGGAACAAACCAGAGGGTGGTGCCTTGATTCAGCAGGGCCGTGGGGCCTTGATCCATTAAGCCTGTTGGGCCTTGATAGATCCAGGCTGTGGGGCCTTGATTTATCAAGGCCTCAAAAACCAACTCCTTGCTCAAGAAACCGTTCAATGGGGGCACGCCGGCCAGCGAGAGCACCCCCAGCGCCGCGACCGCGGCCGTCGCGGGCATCCTCTCCGCCAATCCCCCCAGCCTGTTGAAATGGCGCGTGCTCGCCGCGTGATCGACTATGCCCACGACCATGAACAGCGCCGCCTTGAACACGGCGTGGTTCAGCGTCTGGAACGTTGCCGCCAGCACCCCCAGCTCGCCGCCGAAACCGTAGCCCGCGGCGATCAGCCCCAACTGGCTGACCGTCGAGTAGGCCATCATCGCCTTCAGCTCGACCTGGCGAATCGCCAGATACGAGCCTAACAGCATGGTGACCATTCCCACCCCGCCAACCAGATACAGCCATTCCTGCGTGCCTCCGAGAATAGGATAGAAGCGAGCGATCAAGTAGATTCCCGCCTTCACCATCGCCGCCGAGTGCAGATAGGCGCTCACCGGCGTCGGCGCCACCATAGCGTTTGGCAGCCAGAAGTGGAAGGGGAAGAGCGCGGACTTCGAGAACGCGCCGGCCAGCACCAGCACCAGAATGGGGAGGTACAGCGGGCTGGACGTGATCTCCTCGCGCCGCTCCCACAACTGTGCCAGCTCGAACGTGCCGGTGACGCCGTACAGCAGAATGAAGCCCGCGAGCATCGCCAACCCGCCAAGCGCGGTCACCATCAGCGCCTGCAGGGCAGCCAGCCGATTCTCCTCCCGATCCGACTTGAACCCGATCAAGAAAAACGAGCTGAGGCTCGTCAGCTCCCAGAAGACAAACAGGAACATGAGGTTCGCGCTAAGCACGGTCCCCAGCATCGCGCCCATAAACAGCAGCATCAGAGCGTAGAACCGCACGTGGTTTTCGTCGTGCTCGAGATAGCACTGCGAATAGACGAAGATCAGCACGCCTACGCCCGTGATGATCGACGCGAAGAGCAGGCCGAGGCCGTCGACGAGGAAGGACACGTTGATGCCTAGCGCGGGCACCCATTCGACGCCCAGGGCGAGCTGCTCGCCCCTGGCTACTGCCGGCGCAAAAGAGGCCACCAGCAACAGCGAAACGAGGGCACTACCGGCGGCCCACCAGCCAACTCTGCCCTTGAGAAATGGAGCGAGATAGGGGGTCATGGCTGCCGCCAGAAGGGGCAAAGAGACCACGATGACGATAAACGCCGACGCCATACTCCAACACACCGCAGGAAGTCGTCTTGTCGATTACGCGAGAGCTCGACCCCGGATTCCCGCCTGCAATCCTTCTGCGGAAGGACTGGCCACGGCGCTGTGGCGTTACCGAAAGCTGCGGCCCGGGGCTCCGCTGAATAAAGAACGAAAAAAGAGACCTCATGCCAGTCTCCACCTAGCGCCGCCTGATAACCGGTGCGGCGCCCCCGGGCCTGTTGGTCATCCATAATATTTCGTTGGCCGCAGTATAGCGCAAATGGAAGTGTGATGTCTAGTGGAGAAAGTGGGTGCTGGCTGGCCTCGGCCGACAACCGACAATCTGCTTGAATTCGACACACGAGCCGACACCATCACGGGGCGCCTAGACCTCGGGGTGCAGAGGTACCGCTGGCCCTTCACTCAGATGGCCAGACACAATCCCGCCATTACTCACCGCCGCACGTAATCGCCTATCCACCGCACGAATGGTAGCTTCTCCCGGAGCGCATTGACCAGGTTCCGATCGGCCGTCCAGAACTCGCAGCCCAACATCTGAGCCAGGGCGACGTAGTGAGCGTCGTAGACCGCCGCAAGGCCGTGGGCGACAGCCAGCGCCAGGGCCTGCCGATGGAGCCGGGAAGGCAAGCTGATCTCGACGGCAAAGGCCAGGAAGCGATCGAGTGCCTCTTGGGCCTCGGTCAGGGACACTGGTTGCTGTGCCGGCGGCTTGATCCGCCGCATCCGCTGGCGCACGATGTTGGTTACCTCGATCGGTAAGAGGGGCGGAGCGACAATTCGCTCCGAGGTCGTGATGGCGTCACGATAGAGAGCCCTGGCCTCCTCGGAAAGCTCCTCCTCGAAGACCCATTTGGCAGCAAGGCTGGCGTCCACGCAGATCATGAGAGTTCCCTGGCACGCTCTTCCCGCATCTCGCGGACGATCTCCGCCGAGTCGGAGAAGAGCTCTCCGCCTCGCCGCCTGCGTAGCTCGGCAGAGAATCGCTCGGCGGCTTCCAGTGCCACCAGCGCCTTCCTCCGCTCCTCAACGGTGAGGGGCCTGCTCAGCCGCTCCCGTTCCTTCTCGATCTCGGTCATACCCCGTCTTCCCTCCGCTCTGGCAGGAGTGATGAGCGTCTTCAAGTCGTCCTGTCTGATCAGCACCCGCCGCTGGCCCAAGCGATAGGCGGGGAGCCTCCCCTGGTCGATCCAGCGCCAGAGGGTCGAGCGGCTGATACTGAAAAGCTGCGCTGCCTGGGCAACGGTGACGTACTCTTCGCCGACCATAATCATCTTATCACCTCCGACGAAAGGGCACGTGATGAATACACGGTTGCCTCGTCGTCCTATAGAATATCATGGATACGTTTTCGTTGTCAACGTCGATGAATCTGGTTTCCGGTATCCGCCCCAGCAATCCAAGCGCGTACGCGTAACAGAGATTCATCAATGACACCACTACGTCCACCGGATTGAGATGATGAACTGCAAGTTCCACTGTGAACCGTAGACGAAACCAGGCCCAAACTGGCAAGCGATTTGACACGCAAACAGAACTGTGTCATAATTGCACAATCTACGCAATTGTGTGAATCACACAGTTCTCCTGGAAAAGGCAGGCACTAAAGATGGAAAAGTCCATTGGGGCTTACGAGGCCAGGCGCAAGTTTGGTCAACTCATTGAGGAAGCTTTCTACAAGCACGATCATTTTGTGATCGAACGCTCAGGCCGAGCCATGGCAGTCATCGTCCCGATAGACGAGTACCAGCTATGGAAACGGCTTGCCAAGGAGCGGGTCTTCGGCATGATGGAGGAAGCCTCGGCGCGCAGCAACGACGTGCCTCCGAGGGAGCTTGAGAGGGATGTCCAGGAGGGTATGGACACTCTAAGGCAAGAGCAAGCTTCTCCCAAGGCATCATAACGTTGCGCACTTTGATCTAAGTGGGGCTGGGTCATAAATTGGCTGGGAGGAATCCGGGAGCGCAGGCGTCTCGCCCGCGAGGGGGCGGGCCCCGCAGAGCGGGGCGCTCCCGGCTCAGATCATTCAGGCCTGGTACAAGGCTGATTTTGAGCTTGTGACGTCTTTCCCCATCCTTGAGGATCTGCGTCGAGTCCTTTTCTATCCTCGCATTAGGAAGCGCCACCGTTGGAGCGAGGAAGAGATCCACCTCTTCTCTTCGTTGACTCAATGGCCTTAGCCACCACAGTCACCGCCGGCGAGGCTGAGGTAGACGTGGTGGATGACGACCCCTCCGACAACAAGATCCTGGCCTGTGCAGCAGAGGGCAGAGTGGATTATATCGTTGCTTCCGACGAACATCTAACTGAGCTTCGCACCTTTTCTGGAATTCCTATCGTCCCACCGCGACGGTTCCTGGAGATCCTTGAGGAACGCACGAAAGGTTGAGCAGAGGCTGTACCGGCGGCTCGGAACTTACAACCACGGGCACGGCCATTTGGCTCAAGCCCCGGCATCCGGCCGGCGGATCCTGGACAGAAGAAGCACTTTTGTCCACTAATGCCATCATCGCGCCGACCTACTAGACCGCCAATGTAACTACTCTTATGAGCAGACTGTTACCTGTCGCGTCTTGGCCAGCACCCGCCCTGCGGTTTGTGTTAGGATGATCAGTGTATAGCCACCTGCCTTACCACGTACTGGACATTTCAGAAGAAAAGGACGGTAACGGACGACACGTGCGATGCCTGTTCTGCAAGCAGGAAACGACCGGTTCCATCGAACATATTATTCCCGAAGCCCTCACCGGCTTCTCTTGGTTGACGGTGCGCGAGGTGTGCGAGAAGTGCAACAACACCCTTGGCGCTAATGTCGACAACCTATCTTCGAGGTGCAGTTTGGTCTTCAGGCTTGCTGTTGAAGCAAGGCTCACGCCATGGGGCAAGATTAACGTCGAAGTCGAGGACGAGCGGACTGGCGAGTACTTCCCAGGCCTTTTCGACTACCGTGACGGGACTGTCGAGGAGATTACGCGTACCCAGAAGGATGGCAGCCGCAGGTTGCGCTTTTTCGGTAGGACCCAAGAGGAGGTAGCCCTAAAGACCGAAGACATTGCTCGCAAGATCCAAAGCCGTGGCCGAGATGTTCGAACAAACGGTCCATTCGTCCTCAGTTCGAGAGCAAAGACACATTGCACAGGAGGAGATGCAGAAGCACAAGCGCTGTGCCGTTTTGCCGCAAAAGCGACTATTGAGTACGTGTGCAAAACCGCAGGCCCAAACGTGGCGATGATGCCCGAGCTCGATCCTCTGAGGGAATACGTGCTGCGTACCCAACCTCCGATCATCGCGCGCTTCTCCGTCATCGGCTCTCCACGCTGGATGTGGCTTCCGAGGCAATCAGTCTTCTATGTCTTCGACGAGCAGTCCACATCGTCTAACGAAACGCGACGCATAGTCGATGAGTGGATGGTCAACAATCCTGGCCTGCCCCCTCCAGGAGTCCCCTTAGCGCCAAGGCCAATCCACGAGCTGCGGGTCGAGCGGCGCGGAACGTCGGCGCAATGTGTCCTAACGCTATTCGGACTGGCCGTGATAGAAGTAGACCTCCCAGGCACGCTACAGCTAGCCAATATGTTGGACAGTTGTGATCTGCTAACTCATAAGAAGAGACTCAAGTACTTGTAGATGAAGGACATTCAAGCCTTCGTCCCTTCATCCGACAGTTGAGGAAGCTATCCACGGAGTTGATGTCGAAATGCTTGCCGTCGCGTACAACCCGGGGGCATTGAGAGCCGGCGGAATACAATGAACTCGCACGCTCCAGTTTGGGTGGCCGTCAGATCGTTGCGACAAACTTCTGCGATAACCCTGTCTCGCTGGCCCCCAAGCCCTTCGGTTTGCACTGTCTGGGCATCGTGGCCCGCGGCGCAAAGCAGCTCGGCTAGCTCTACCGGCAGGTTCTCGTCAATCTTGAACTTCATCCTGCGGCTTTTGCCAGCGGAACAACTTCCTCACGAGCAAGGTCCGCGGCGTACGCAATGGCCGCCTGGATGTCGTCGAGGGTCAGTGAAGGATAGCTACGCAGGATTTCTTCTGGACCCACGCCGGCGGCAAGGTTGTCTAAAATGACCGAGACCGGAATCCGCGTGCCTTTGATGCACACCTTGCCGTGCGCGACGGCAGGGTCCGTGGCGATGCGCTCGCGATAGTCAGTTCGTTCACCGGTCATCTTGCTCACCTCCAGTACAGCGTACCAGAAGTATAGCAGATTGACGCAGGTCAATCAAGCGGGCAAGCACTCGCCGTTACTCATCCGGATGTGGATAATAGAGCACCTCACGCAGTGCAAAACCACCTCGGCTACAACCGAACCTTTCACACCACCGTCCTATCGTCAGCCACCGCGGGCACCTCGACGACGATGGTCAGCCCGCCCAGCCGCACGCGGTGTACGACGTCGGGACCGAAAACGAGGGCACCGCCCTGTTCCAGACAGATGGTTTTGGTCTCCTGGTCACCCAGGTACCGATACTCGGCGGTTAAGGGATGCTCGGAAAAGTAGATCTCCAGGTGCTTAGTGTGATAGTGTTCGTCTTGGCCGGCCCTTTCGTTGGCAAAGGCCACCGCAAAAGGACCCGCCGCGTATTGTGGTAGGCTGCCGTCGACGAAGTCCTTGGATTCAGTTAGGTCGTTTGGCTCGTCGACATCCGAGTGCTTCCAGACATCGCCGGTCAGGGGGCGCTCGGCCTTGACCTCCTTCCCTCGCGCTTTCAGAGCCTCGAAGAGCTTATCGGTCAAGCGATTCGGGGCCACCACTTTCATGTCCTGCCGCGCGTTCTTCGCGAAGTGGCCGTGAATCTCCTCTTTGGGTATGAAGAGCACTCTCCTCACTTCATCCGCCCCCTTCTCCCAGGCCTGGCTGTTCAACCCAAGCCAATCTTTCCGCGCCTTCCGTGGTTAACTTTCTCGCGAGCTTGTATGTTCAAGCCATACTTATCTTTCCGTGCCTTCCGTGTATTCCGTGGTTACCTTTCTCCGAAGCCAGATGTTCAAGTCATACCCCCCCCAGGCGTGTTACCCTGGCGACCAGTGGGGCAGAGCTCTGCCGAGCACACCTTCGCCCTGGCGGCCCTCACCTGGCCCGACGGTGCCACGATCTCCGGCTTCCAGTTCAATAGTCCTGTCTCCCCGCTTCGTCGAACGAGGGCGCTGACGGCGGCCATCAGGCCATTCCTTCCCTCGCTGCCAGTGGCGACTGCTATTGCTGCTGGTAGCTTCGCACTAGAACTGGCAGATGGAGCCGGTATGGCCAGCCGATGTCGTAAATGGTCGTCTCCGCGATTGCCTGGCCGGCTCGCAGCCCACCGAAGATCAGGACCGTCCCAGGCCCGGCCTGCGGACCAAAGCCACTTGGCGGGAGAATCGTAGCTGCGGCATCCTTCCGAGCCGCCGGAAGAGCCGCCAGCGAGCTGACCGACACGGTGGGGCTGCGTGTGAACTGGAGCTGCCACACCGTGTTGCGCTCCGCCCCGTCTGCCCCCTCTCCGCCGAAGATGTACATCGAGTTGCCCGACGCCGCCGTCGCCTGCTTTGCCGTTGCCGGCAACGTTATCGGCTGCGTCCCGGACAACATCGCCAACCGAGACCACTGGTTGGCCTGCGTGTTGTAGGCCCACGAATCGTCGATATACTCGCCTGCCCACCCGCGCCCGCCCGAAATGACCAGTTGGCCGTCGAGATTCGCCGCACTGAAGCCGTAGCGCGACCCCACAGGGTGGGCGCGTCTTTCCGTCCAAGTGCCGTCGGCGGGGTCGTAGCTCCACATCCAGTCGCCCACTCCCTATCCCCCGAACATGTAAATGCGGCTGTCGATGCCCACCGTTTGGTGCCAAGAGCGTGCCTCGGGCGTGGATGTTCCCTGCGAAGGCTCTTGTCTCCAGCGGTTGGCGGTCGGGTCGTAGGACCAGATGTCGTCAAGGTCACGCACTGCGTCGTTGCCGCCGAAAACGTACATCCTGCCAGCGCTCACCGACGCTGAGTGATGGGCGCGAGCCGGGGGCGCGGGGTCGGCGACGATGGGAGCCCAAACATTGTCGGCAAAATTGTACTTCCACAGGTCGTTCAAGACAGAGCCGAGCGGCGAAACCGCGGGCGACGAGGCGCCGGAAAGTTGCAGTCCGCCAAAGAGATAGGCGTACCCGTCGATGGTCGCCAGGCTGTGACCGAAGCGCGGCGAGGGTGTGGCCTGCGGCGTCACAGGCGAGCCCTGCGGTCCCTCTGCCTCGCTTCCCGATGCTGCAAGGCCAAAGAAGACGATGCCCAGCCCAAGCGGCAACGCCAGCATTACCAGGGGCAACCAAATCCGTCGAAGCCGTTGCATAGTGTCCGCACCTCCTCGTACGGTCTGCACGCCGACCAAAGCGAGTCTTCTTTGAAGCGGTACTTAACACCCCCGACAGCGCCTGCGGGCCATCCCAACCTGGCCGCTAGGCTGATGGTATTATGGCCCTACAGAGATTGCTTGTCAAGTGGCTGGTTGAATCATCGGCCATTGAGAAGCAGTTGATTGCCAGAGGCGAGCTCCCCGCCAACGCCAGTCTCGAGCTCTCCCGCGAGTACTTGAATATGTCCGGCGACGGCGAGCTGTGGCTCACCGCCGATGGCCTGCCCTCCCACCAGGTCCTGCGCCTGAGTTTCCCGCCTCTCAAGGCTGAGGCCGCCGTGAGGCCTGAGGTCGTGGTGAATTTCGGGCTCGGAAATCAGCCAATCGGCACACTGGCAAGCCTGGGGTTCTGGGAATCGTGGAACCAGAAGGTTCGCGAACGCAGTCAGGCGCGTGCGGGCGTTCGTATGAGCAGGGAGACTGGCGACACGGATAACAAGCCGCCCGATCATTCGCTTATTCGCTGCCTATTCGCCGGCGCCTCTCCCCGTCTGCTCTCTTGCCGCGGAAACGTGTTCCGCACCCTCGCGCACCTCGCGCACCCAGCACATTGGCAAACGTCAACCAACCTGATATACTGACGCCCAGGTTCTGACACGCACGTCTTGCCTTTGTCGCCGCGCTGAAGGCAAATCAGTGTAATCAGTGCAATCTAATGAATCTGTGGTTGCCCTTGCCGAGGGGACCATGGCCTACCGGTACACGCCGTACATATGGGTCTTGCTGGCGTCGGCGGCGATCACTGGGGCGCTCGGCGTCTACGCCTGGCGGCACCGTGCATTGCCTGCTGCTAGCCAGTTTGCCGTGCTGATGGTCATAGCGGTGACTTGGTCGCTGGGTAACACGCTGGAGATGACCGGCGTCGAGTTGCCCACCAAGATATTCTGGGCCAACGTGCAATACCTGGCCTACTCCGCTTCGCCCGTGGGGTGGCTTGCCCTGGGCGTGCAATTCTCCGGCCGACCCACCTGGTTGACTCGAAATCGGAGGCTTTGGGGGACGAATTCGCGTTGTTTTCGTTGGATCAATGGTGGATTGCGGGTATCGCGTTTGCCGCCGCGTTTGGCGGCGGCGCGGTGAACTCCCTCGCGGGAGGGGGGACGCTGCTTTCCTTTCCCACCCTGCTTGCGCTCGGAGTACCACCCGTCAGCGCCAACGTCACCAGCGCCGTAGCCCTCTGGCCGGGCGGGTTCGGCGCTGTGTGGGGTTTCCGTCGCGAGATCGAGACGGCTGAGCGGTGGTGGCTATGGCTGCTATTGCCGTCGCTGGCCGGTGGCGTCGTCGGGGCATTCGCGCTGGTCAGACTCCCAGCCGCAATCTTTACCACCATCGCTCCTTACCTTATCCTGCTCGCCACCGCGCTGATCGCGCTGCAGCGGCCGATCGAAAAGAAGCTTCGCGCGGGCATCGATGGTGACAGGGCAATCTACTGGCGCATCGTGGCCGTCGTGGGCCAGTTATTGATCTCCGCCTACGGCGGATATTTCGGCGCCAGTATGGGCATACTCATGCTCAGCGCGCTAACCCTCTTCGGGGTGAGCAGCATCCGCCAGGCCAATGGGCTCAAGAACCTCTTCAGCCTCGGCGTTAGAGGGGTAGCCGTGGCGCTCTTCGCATTAACCGCGACCGTCGTGTGGGACGCCGCCATCCTGATGGCGATCGGCGCCACCATCGGGGGCTACGCCGCTGGTGCCCTCTCCTATCGGATTGACGACCGCACCATGCGCCTGATCATCGTCGTCATTGGGGTCTGCATCGCCGGCGTGATGGCTATGCGGTCCGGCTAAGGGTGCGTCAGGAGCTAGGGTCAGCTACATTTTCCACCAGCGGTGTGTTAGTGGCGGCCAGCGCCTACGGCCACAGAGCGACCGTCATCACCGGCAACACAGCCGATTATCCAATGGAGGAAGTCCAAATTCAGCCGCTCCAGAGAGCAAAGCGCTAAGGCGCAAGGAATGTTGTGTGGATCCGTTTGACAACCCCTCTCCTCACCCATTATACTCAACCCCGACCCATAATCGACACGGCGGAGGAGGGGAGGTGATCGAGCTTTGCCCAGGCCCACAATCGGGATGCTGCACTACACCTGCCCACCTATCGTTGGCGGCGTCGAATCCGTCATCGCCGCTACCACGAGCCTTTTTGCCGACGCCGGCTACCCAGTGCAAGTATTCGCCGGACGTGGCCGGCAGTTCGACCAGCGCATCCCCGTCACCATCGTCCCCGAGCTGGACTCGAAGCACCCAGCACTCCTTGCCGTTAACGAGGAGCTGGACCGCGGCAGGATCGGCGATGGCTTCCAACAACTGAGCCGGACCCTCGAAAGTTGTTTGCAAGAGTTGTTCACAGACATCGACGTCTGCATCGTCCACAACGCCCTTTCTCTGCACTTCAACCTGCCCTTGACGGCGGCGCTGCACCGCCTGCTCTCGTCCGGCCACGCACCCCGCGTCATCGCCTGGTGCCACGATCTGTCCTGGAGCAACCCGCTCTACCTTCCCAAAATGCGCGCGGAGCCGCCTTGGAGCCTGCTCAAGCAACCGCTCCCCGGCGTCGCCTACGTCGTCGTCTCTCATGAGCGTCGCCGGGAGCTTGCCGATCTCTTCGATCTCGACGCCAACCTGATTCACCTCATTAGTAACGGCGTCGACCCGGCCAGGTTCTTCAATCTCACGCCACTCGCCGCGCGCATCGCCTCGGAAAACGACCTGTTCGCCCAGGACCTCGTCCTGCTGCTGCCGGCGCGCATCACCGCCCGCAAGAACATCGAGCTCGCCATCCACGTAGTCGGCAGCCTTGTGCGGCGCGGCTTAAAGACCCGGCTGGTTGTCACGGGCCCACCCGGCCCGCACAACATCCGCTCCGTCGACTACGTGGACGTGCTTCAGTCCCTGCGCGCGCAGCTCGGCCTGGCCGAGGAGGTGGTCTTTCTTTACGAGATGGCTACCGGCGAAGACGGCACCTACGCCGTCGACGACCACGTGATCCGCGATCTCTATGCCATCGGCGATCTGCTGTTCTTCCCGAGCTACCAGGAGGGATTTGGCATCCCCATACTGGAGGCTGGGCTGGCGCGCCTGCCCGTGTTCTGCTCGGACATCCCGCCCTTCAAGGAGGTCGGGCTGGGCGACGTGTACTTCTTCTCGTTGCAGCAAAGCCCCGACGAGATCGCCGCGTCCATCGCCGCGTTCGTCCAGGAAGATACGGCGTACGGCCTGCGCCGCCGCGTTCTCCGCGACTACACCTGGCCCGCCATCTTCGACGAGAAGATCGCGCCGCTGGTCGCCGACGTGGCGCCGCATACCTTGCCAGAGCCAACCCATCCAGCCGAAGCCGGGGCGCACCATGTGATCTCTCCAAGCCTTCGCGGGCGATCCAGCGAGGACAGCAATCCCGTCTCCCATTCCCAACAGGGGCCACGCGGCGAGGATGCCAGTCCCCTCTCCCTTTCGCAAAAGGGAGAGGGTGAGGGTGAGGGTTCCCCGGACCACCAACCCCCAACCCCCACCCGGCAGGTGCGCCCATGACCAGCTTCCGCAACGTCCTCGTCCCCGTCGCCGACCCCGCCCTCGCGCCCGAGCTCGTCAAGCTGGCCAGGGCCGCGTTGCTCGGCGGAGACGGCAAGATCATTCTGCTGGCCATCGTAGCCGTGCCGGAGAAGAAGTCGTTGAGCAAGGGCGCGAGACAGGCGCAGCAGCACCGGCTTCGGCTCAGCGCCCTGCCCGGGCTGCACCCTGGCAGCAACGTCGAGATCCAGAGCGTCGTTCGCGTCGCCCACGAGGTCCCGCAGGGCATCATCGAGGCCGTGGACGAGCAAGAGGCCGACCTCCTTATCCTGGGCTGGAAGGGCTTCACCACCACCCCGCAGAAAGTCTATGGCGCCACCATCGACGAGATCATCAAGAATCCGCCTTGCGACGTCGTCGTGGTCAGACCCGCCGGTCTCGATCGCTGCCGCAGAATCCTCCTGCCGGTGCGCGGTGGCCAGTACGCCGAGCTCGCGCTTTGCGTGGCCAACGGCCTGGCGTGCGATCTGGGGGCATCCATCACAGTCATGCACAGCGTCGTCGAGGAAGAGGGCCGGCGCCTCCACGACGCCCCTTACGCGGCCTTTCAGCAATCCCTCGAGGGCCTCGCCACCGTCACACGGCTGGTAACCATTGCCGCCGACGCCGAAACGGCCATCCTGCAGGAGGCGGCGGATCACGACCTGGTCGTAATGGGTGCCACCGCCCGCCCCGGCGACGACCTTCCTTCCTTGGGACCCATCGCCGAGAACGTCGCCCGCCAGCTCGACAAGTGTGTGATGATCGTCAAGACCCGCGAGCCGGTGGACCTGGACATCTACATGCGGCGCGCTGCGCGCCGGACGAAGGTCGTCTGGCCTGGCAGGACCCTCCCCATCACGACTGACGCGGCCCAGCCCGCGGTTCTCGGCGGCCAAAGCCTCTCGCGCACGGTCGACAAATGGTTCGCCGAAAACACCTTCCACAGTCGCGAGTTCAAAAACATCGCCCGCCTGGTCGAGCTGAAGCGGAAGCAGGGCCTGACCATTAGCCTGGGACTTCCAACCCTCAACGAGGAGAAGACCATCGGCAACATCATCCGCACCATCAAGCGGCATCTCGTCGACAAGCACCCGCTGCTGGACGAAATGGTCGTCATCGACTCCGGCTCAACCGACGCCACGGTCGAGATCGCCGCCCAGGAGGGCATCCCAGCCTTCCAGCATCGCGCTATCCTTCCCGGAATGGGCAGCTACAAAGGTAAGGGCGAGGCGCTGTGGAAGAGCCTGCACGTCTTGAAGGGCGACCTCATTGCCTGGATCGACACCGACATCCGCAACATCCATCCCGCCTTCGTCTACGGCGTCGTCGGCCCGCTCCTGCTCGAGCCGCAGATCGCCTATGTCAAGGGATTCTACCGCCGTCCCCTCGTTCTTAGCGACCAGGTGACGGCTACCGGCGGCGGCCGCGTAACCGAGCTCACCGCGCGCCCGCTGTTCAACCTGTTCTTTCCGGAGCTCTCGGGCATCATCCAGCCCCTCGCCGGCGAGTATGCCGGACGTCGTGAGGTACTCGAGCAGCTACCATTCTTCACCGGCTACGGCGTCGAAACCGGTCTTCTGGTCGACCTCTGCACTGGGTTCGGCCTCCACGCCATCGCCCAGGTGGACCTGCTGAACCGGGTCCATCGCAACCAGACGCTCATGGCCCTCAGCACCATGGCTTTCGCCATCGTTCAGGTGTTTATGCGTCGGGTCGAGGATCGGCACAAGCTCAACATCCTTGAAGAGGTCAACACGAGCATGAAGCTCATTCGCGAGGTACGGCGCGGCTACTACCTCGACCTCAAGGAGATCCGCGAGCACGAGCGCCCGCCCATCGCCACCGTGACCGAATACCGCGCCAAGAGGGGAAAGTGACCAGACTGATTCTTGTGCGCCACGGCCAGACCAACTGGAACGTCGAAGGGCGGTACCAGGGCAAAACGGACGTGCCACTGAACGCCTGGGGTCTGAAGGAGGCAGCCCGATTGGCAGAAACCCTGCGCGATTGGCCCATCGCCGCCGTTTACTCCAGCGCACTGTCGCGCGCGTACCAGACCGCCGAGGCCGTCGCCGTCCTGCACGGCTTGGCCGTCGTCAGGGACGCCCGTCTGAACGAGATGGATCAGGGGGAATGGGAAGGGTTGCTGTATGGCGAGATTCTGGAGTGCTATGGTGCGATTCTCAGTGCGTGGGTTTACCGGCCGGCGTCGGTGCGCCTGCCGGGAGGCGAAACCCTCGCCGAGGTGCGGCAACGCGTGCTCGCCGCCCTGGCCGAGATCGCTAGCAGCCACCCGCGCCATACCGTGTGCATCGTCGGCCACAAAGTCACTAATGCCATCCTCAAGTGCCACTGCACGGGAGCACGCATCGCGCCGACCCTGCGCGCCAGCCCGCCCAACGCCGGCTACGAGGAAATAGCGTACTAGTTTTCCACCGCAGACCTTGACGACAGGGTGCTCCGGCCCTACAATAGGCCCGAACAGAACACGCGGAGGCCTGCTATGGCGCTCGAACTGACGCGAAGACGGTTCACGATAGCCGAATATCACCAGATGGCTGAAGCTGGCATCCTGGGCGAGGACGATCGCGTCGAGCTCATCGACGGCGAGGTGGTGGAAATGGCTCCTATCGGTCACCGACATTCCTCTTGCGTTGCCCGGCTGGCGGAGTGGTTCGTTCTGAAGATGAGCGACGTGGCCAACATCTGGCCCCGGAATCCGATCGACGTTGGCGAATACTCGGAGCCGCAACCCGACCTGGTGGTGTTGCACCGCCGCGCTGACTTCTACGCCACGGGTCACCCGACGCCGGCGGATGTCACCCTGGTCGTCGAGGTCGCCGACACGTCGGTCGCCGTGGACCGCCGGGTGAAGGTGCCGCTCTACGCTCGGGGCGGCATTCCCGAGGTATGGTTGGTGGACGTCGAGCAGGAGACGGTGACGACCTATCGTGACCCCACGACCGGCGGCTACCAGGCGGCGCAGGTGCTGCGGCGGGGCGAATGGCTTGCCCCGGCCGCCTTCCCCGACCGGACTGTCGGCGTGGCCGACATCCTGGGGTAATCCAGTATCCGCAAACAATGCTTACCTCCTTAAGGAAGGAGACCCTGTGCCCCGAGTCATCGCTATCGTCAACAGAAAAGGCGGCAGCGGCAAGACGGTGACCGCTTTCAATATGGCGGGGGCCTTCGCCGAAGCCGATTATCGCGTGTTAACCATCGACTTGGACCCACAGGGCTCTCTCAGCAAGGGCCTGGCCATCAGTCCGGGGAGTCCCGCCTTTTCCGAGGTGCTCATCCGCGGGGGCGAAGGCTTCACGGACCTCGTCCAGCTCACGCACATCCCCAATCTTTACATTGTTCCGTCCGATCCCGATCTGAACGGCATCGAGACCGGCTTGCGCGAGGTTCCCGGACGCGAGCTGCGTCTTCGCCGCTGCCTCGCCAAGTTCATGACCGAGCACTTCGAGTACATCCTCCTGGACTGTCCGCCCAGCCTGGGAGCCCTGACCGTCAACGCCCTCGTCGCCGCTGGCGATGTCGTCATTCCGGTGGATTGTGGCAGCTACGGGCGCGACGCCCTGGGCAGCACCATCGCCACCATCGAGTTCACCAAAGAGGAGATAAACTACAACCTGCGCGTCCTGGGCGTGCTGGTCTGCAACGTGAATTCGCGCACCACCTACGACCAGTTGGCCGAGAGCAGCATCCGCCAGCAGTTTGGCCAGCTCGTCTTTTCCACCTCGATCCCCACCTCCATCAAGATCGACGAAGCCGCCGAGGCCAAGAAACCCCTCGTCTTCTATGATCCCAGGTCGTCCCTGGCCCAACGTTACCGCGACCTCGTCGCCGAGATCGTCGATCGGTTTAAGGGAGGACCTTGATGTCGCGTCCCAAGTTCATCATACCGCCGGTTAAGACACCCTCCCAAATGGCCGGGATCGATAAGCAGATTCTCACCAAGAGCATCGACGACGGCGTTTACCCACTGGCGATGGCGAAGGAGATCCGCCTGGATAGAATCCAGCCCGATCCCAACCAGCCGCGCCGCACCTGGGATCAGGGCAAAATGGAGGAACTGGCGGCGTCCATCCGCGAGCAGGGCATCCTACAGCCCATCGTGGTCGAGTATGTGGACGACGGCAACTACTTCCGGCTGATCCACGGCGAGCGGCGCTGGCGCGCCGCGAACATGGCCGGGCTGCAAACCATCCCTGCCATCATCAAGAAGGTAGACGACAACACCAAGCTCGCTCAACAGTTGATCGAGAATATCCAGCGCGAGGACCTCAACGACGTGGATCGGGCCCGCGCCCTGAAGCAGCTTAAGGTGAACCTGGGTTCACCGTCGTGGGAGGTCATCGCCGACAAGGTTGGTATAAGCAAGCGTCGTGTGCTCCAGTTGGTTGACATAACTAAGCTCCCGGAGCCCGTCCAGGAGAACATCCGCGCAGGTAAGCTCACCGAAAAGCACGGCCGCGCTGTCAGGATGCTCCCCGAAGAGCAACAGATCGAGTTTGCCGAGGCTGTCCGCGACCAGCAGCTTTCGGGCGATCAGTCCCTCGAGGCGGCCAAGACCCTGAAAGGGGAGCCGCACATCACGATCGACGAGGCCGTCAGCCTGGTCAAAGAGAAAAAGACCCGCGCCTCGGCGCCGACGCCGGATGTGGCTGTCGATGCGCCGGCCGCTGTCGGGTCCCCGGACGGAGCTGCAAGCCCGGCTCCCGCCGAAGTGCCCACCGCCGAGTCGCAGGCATTGCGCGACCCCGCGCCGCCGGACCCGCTGGCACAGTTGGCTCAGGTCCCCAACATTATCCGGGGCATCGACCCCCAGACGGCCGATCCCTCGCGCCTGTGCAACCTGCTCGAAGAGATTATTGCCGAGGTGCAATCCCTCCTCCGGAGCCTGGGGGCACGAGCTTTGTGAATCGTTCTTTTCGCTTCCATTACGGCTGGATCATCGTCTTCGTCAGTTTCACCGCTTTGCTGGTGGGCAACGGCTCCCGAGTCCCATTTGGAGTCTTTTTCAAGCCCATGATCGGGGAGTTCGGCTGGGACCGCGCCTCGGCATCGCTGGCCGTGTCTATCGGCGTTCTCGTCTACGGCCTACTGCAGCCGCTGATGGGCAAGGCGGTCGATCACTTCGGCGCCAGGCGCGTGGTAATTGCCAGCACCTTCGCCACGGGCATAGGCACGGTGCTCATTGCCGCCACGTCCGATCTGTGGCAGCTCTACATCAGCTACGGCATCATCGCCTCCATCGGCGCGGGCGGCCTTGGCTTCACTACGCTCACCGTGCTCATCGCCAACTGGTTCTCGACGCGACGTGGTCTGGCAATGGGCATCTCCCAGGCCGGCTTCCCCGCCAGCCAGCTCTTCATGGTTCCGCTCTCTATGTTCCTCATTGTATCATTCGGGTGGCGTATGTCGTGGGCGATTCTGGCCATCCTATTCGTCACGCTCATGCTGCCGTTGAGCATCTATCTGCTCAAGGGCCATCCCGCCGACCTGGGCTTGCGCCCGTACGGATCAGCGGCCGCCCCGGTCTCGCGCACGGGTGCTTCTGCACCGGCGGCCGGGGCGAGACGAGAGAAGAGAACCAGCTTGACCCAGGCCATGAGGACCGCCTCCTTCTGGCAGTTGGCTTTCGGCTACGGCGTCTGCGGCTTCACCGTCAGCATGGTGACAACCCATCTGGTGGCCTACGCCTCAGACGTCAAGATCTCGGAGGTGGACGCCGCCAACGCCCTGGGCCTGATGGGGGGCCTCAACATCGTTGGCACCATGCTTATCGGCGCACTCACCGACAGGATAGGCAACAAGAACCCTCTGGCCTTCATTTACTTCACGCGGGGCATCGCGTTCATCATTCTGCTGGCAGTCACAAACGTGGGAATGCTCTATCTGTTCGCTGCGGTCTTCGGCTTCGCCTTCCTGGCGACGGTGCCGCCCACGGCCGGGCTTAGCGCGGACCTCTACGGGCGCGGCTCGTTGGGAGTCATCTACGGTACTGTCAGCCTGTCACACCAGACAGGCGGGGCCATCGGGGCTTACCTGGCGGGGGCCATTTTCGACACCAGCGGCAGCTACCACGTAGCCTTCGTCATTGGCACGGTGGCGTGCTTTGCCGCTGCCGCCGCCAGCTACACCATCAAGGAGAAACGCGTCCCAGATGCCGTGGCCGCCGCATAGCCTATGAAGCGCTTGTTCAATTTCCATTACGGTTGGGTCATCGTCTTCGTGTCGTTCACCGTGCTCTTCATCGGCACCGGCACCCGCAACACATTCGGCATCTATTTCAAACCCATGATCACAGAGTTCGGCTGGGATCGCGCCTCCGCGGCGCTGGCGGTGTCCATAAGCCAGCTAGTCTATGGCATCGCCCAGCCGCTGGTGGGCAAGGCGGTCGACCAGTTCGGCACGCGGCGCGTCGTCATCGTCAGTACGCTGGCCGCGGGCATCGGCACCGCCCTCATTGCCACCACATCGGAGCTCTGGCAATTGTACCTGACCTTCGGCATCCTCGCCGCCATCGGCTCCGGCGGCACCGCCTTCACCACCTTCGCCGTACTCGTTTCGGGCTGGTTCAGCAAGCGACGTGGCCTCGCCCTGGGCCTATCCCAGGCTGGCTTTCCCGCCGCCCAGGTGCTTCTCATTCCCGTGTCGATGTACCTGATTATCACCTTCAACTGGCGCATCTCCTACGTCGTCCTCGCCGCTATGTACGTCGCCGTCGCCCTGCCCCTGACCATCCTGTTCCTCAAAGCTGACCCGGCGGAGATGAACTTGCGCCCCTATGGAGCGGACGACACACTGTCGGCGCCAGACGCCGCAAAGTCGGCCGGGGCTCGCAGGCCTGAGAAGCGCGCCACCTTGACAGGGGCGATGAAAACGGCCTCTTTCTGGCAATTGGCCTTCGGCTTCTTCGTCTGCGGTTTCTCGGTTAGCATGGTTACGACTCACCTGGTGACATTCGCCTCCGACGTCGGAATATCGGAGGTCGACGCGGCCAACGCTCTCGCCCTTATGGGAGGTCTCAACGTCTTCGGCACGATGCTCGTCGGCGGGCTTACCGACAGGCTGGGTAAGAAGAACCCTCTCGCCTTCATTTACTTTACGCGAGGCATCTCGTTCCTGATCTTGCTGTCAACCACCAATGCCTCGACGCTTTATCTGTTCACCGTGGTATTTGGCTTCGCCTATCTAGCGACGGTGCCGCCTACCTCCGGTCTCAGCGCCGACCTTTACGGCCGCGCCTCCATGGGCACCATCTTCGGCACTATCAGCCTGTCGCACCAAATCGGCGGCGCGCTGGGGGCCTACCTCGCCGGCGCGTTCTTCGATGCCAGCGGAACCTACTACTACGCCTACGTGCTGGGCGCCATCTCCTGTTTTGCGGCTGCCGCCGCCAGCTATGCCATCAGGGAGAAACGCGCCACACAGCCCCTGCCCGCCGGCGCCTAACCTTGTAGGCTCAACCTACCGCCGGACAGTGCGCCGTGTCTGCCCCATCGCCTCGGCTATCGCCCGCGCCAGGCGCGTCAGGATCACAGGGCAACTCTCGCACACCAGATGGTCGTCGCCATTGATAGGTGTGCCGGCCACGTCCCAGCAGTTCTTCCTCAGTTTGTAGGCTGGGCAGCCTCGCCTCTGGTGCTCATCGCACCGCTTGATCTCCCAGCAGAAGGACTCCTGATCCTGCATCGTCCATCCTTTCCGGGTGTGGCCCCCCCGGACCGTTCCGCACAACCTCGTCCGTTCCGGCGCCACACCGTGCGTGGTACCCTATCTAACAATACCGTGCGTCCCGCCCCGGGACCCGCTAGTGGGAATCCTGCCCCGCCAGCGCCCTGGCAAGAACCTCCAGCTCGGCGATCTTGCTCAGAATCGCACGGCTCACCCCGGGGCTCGGCCTCCTCTCGTAGTCCAAACGCAGTTGCGCCAGAGCTTCACCGGCCAGACCGATCCGCCGTATTGCCTCCAGCGTCGCGCCCCGTGTGGCGCCCGTCGCTACCGCTTCACTCGCTACCTGCATCCCACACCTCCCATCGCTCACTGCTTCCCGCGGTGCACCTCACACACCACGTCGACATTCTTCCCCAACAACTCACTGAGCGTTCGCTTAATCACCTGCAATAGTCGGTCGTTAACCCAGTCCCGTGCGAACGCGCTCGGCGCTCCCACGACGACCACGTCTCCGTCGGTTCCCACAATCGAGCAGTGGCGAAGCCACATCTCGTAGTTTGCCCGCGTCGTGCGCTGTTGTAGCTCCGCCAATACGAACGGCCATACCTGCTTGATCGACACCCCCGTCTCCGCAACGAGCCTGCGCTTTGGAGCGGCGCTGGCCACGGCGACCGGCTCGCGCTCCTCGGCGCCGGTCTTTGGCTCGCGCACCACCGCCTGATCGGTGGGAGCCTTGCCCAGACGCAGGGGCACTCCCTCTTCCGCCGACAATTCCTTAATCGCGCGCACGAAGGCAGCTCCCATGTTTGTGCCTTCCTCGACCTCTCCCTCGCCGGCGGCGACCTCCACCGCCTCTGTGAACAGGGCCAGGTGCTTTGGATAGAGCTGCGTGATCGTCGAGTAGAACATGCCCGTCGAATGGTCGTCGTTGAGAAGCTTGGCGGCGTATTCTACCAGCGGCGCAATGGCCCTGCGCACGGCCCGTTTGTCGTTTAGCGTAAGGTCTATACTTATATCTTTATAGATATAGTTAGTAGTTAACGTTAACACGGGACCATCGCGCCCCAACACGCCGTCAGAAAGCGTCTTCTGCTGGTTGACCGCTCGGCGTGCGCGTGCACCCTGCGCTATGACGAGCGAAGTGTCGAGAGCACTTTGCACTTTAACATCCTCGTGTGAAAAAGAGTCTTGTTCTTTCACGGTGTGTTGCGGGCCTATCTGCCGTCGACCCTGGCGTGGGCGCGATGCGCGCCGACCATTCGTGGTAAGAGCCGATTGCACGTCATCCGACTGTGATGGTGCTCTTGCCGACTTCACGGGCGAGGCATAGGACGATGCCTGGAGCAACTGCTCCGCCAGAATCACCGCCAACTGCTCCTCATCCTCGGGCACGAGTGGATCGTCGATAACGACGTCGATGATGTAGCCAACCCGTCGCGTCACGCCCGCCGCCGTGTCCCGCTCGTACTTGTACCGTAGGCGCGGAATGAACTTTGCAAGGTAAACCGTCTCCCTGTCTTGATCGCCAGTGGGTTGTAGGGCGCGCCAGCCCCTGTGTATCGTGCTGGGGGTGGTGGGGAGGAGGCGGGTGATGGTCGCCTCGTGTATCCCCAGCAACCCGGCCAGGTCGGCGCGACAAATCTCGCCGCGGCTAGTGCCGTCCGGCTGCCGCTGTGTGCATACGCTGCGCAGCGTAAGCACCAGGCACCAGCGCAGCGCGCCTAGGCGCGGTAACCACTTGCGATAGAAATAGGCAGTGCACGGAACCTGCTGTTCGGGCTGTACTATGGCGTTGACCGCCCGCAGATAGACGGGGCGGACGACGATATTGTCTAAACCGGATGGGTCTTGCCCCTCGGTCACGAATACTCTCCGATGCTATTCCTGCTTGCTTCGAGGACCAGCCACGATGGGGGCCGCGGTTGACAAACGTTGCGGCCCGGCCCAGCCAAGGCCAACTAAACATAACTAACAGCATACTTTACATAATCTGGTGCCTACAGCCGGGCGCAGCGCGCAAGGTCCCTGGCGGAAGGGGCCTTGCGCAATGCGGCGGCGTGGGCGTACTTGGCGAGCATTCGATCCACCATCTGTCTTGTAAGGCGGTGCTGGGTATCAGCCGCGTCAGGGGGCTTGCCCGGCTTGTGGTGGATGAACAAGGGCGTGTAGTCGTCCTGCCGGTGAGCGAGATAGGCTTGCAGGTAGCTCGCCGTGCGGGAATCGAGGGCGACGCTGGCCTCGCGGCGGTCGCCGGTGATCTCCAGCGCCGTGCCCCCTTTGCGCGCACGTAGTGCCTGCCGGTTTAGGCCGCACAACTCGCTGACCCGCAGCCCGGTCGCCGCCAGCAGTGCCATGATGGCGCGATCCCGGAGGCCCCATAGCTTACTGACGTCCGGCTGCACCAGCAGCCGCTCTACGTCCTCCTGTGTAAGCTCGCGCCCGCGTTCAGACCGCTGCGTTTTGGGTAGCTTGATCTGGTCCCGCGAGATCACAGGCACACGAGCTTCCAGTGAGTAGTAGCGCAGGAGAGAGCGGAGCACGGCAAGGTACTTCGCCTGGGTACGCAGGCTCATCTCTTTGCCCGCGGCCGCGCTTGCCTCCCGCAGATGACGCCGGAAGCGCTGGAAGTGCCGCACCTCAATCTGCGACACGGAGGTAACTTCGGGATGGTGCTCGTACATCCATTTGTTTAGGCGCGCTAACACTTGGCCGTATGTGTCCAAGGTTACCAGTGATAGATTCTGGTCAATGCAGTGGTCGAGAAAGGCCTCGAACTGGTGGGAGAGGGGTGTGGTGGGGACCTCCTTGCTCCCTAGTGCTGAGCTCATCCAGTCGACTCCACCTCCTGCAAGCGCACCATCCCTATTGTTGTTCCTCCGCCCCGCCCCGCTTCTTGAGGTGCTGGCGACCTCCCGCCTCGTCCACAAGACGGTTGGTGGGGGATTTAGTTTACAGAATCTTTTTTCTGTAAACCATTTCCACGCTCAAATTATAGCACCCGTCCTCCTGGCTGTCAATACCCTTTTCTATGAGTTTTAGCGAAGTTCGTAAAATGAAAGCAGAGTGTTGCCGTACTTCCTTTGCTTCACCTGCGTCAGGTGCTCGAGCTCCAGCTCCGCCCGCTCGCGCGGATCGATCTGGGTGATTACGAGACCTCTGTCCGAGAGGATGGGCAGGTCGTCCAACGCCCGTAGCGTCTGCACGGCCAGCCCTTTGTATTGGGGGGGTGCCACGTAGATGATGTCGAACTGCTCTTCACGGTGCAGGGCCAGGTATCTGAAGGCATCGATGCGCACCGTCTCGGCCTTGTCGCCCAGCCCGGTGAGCGCCAGATTATCCTTGATGAGGCGAATCGCTCCCGGATTGGTGTCCACAAAAACGGCTCGGCGCGCGCCGCGGCTCAGCGCCTCGATCCCCACGCTGCCCGAGCCCGCAAACAGATCCAGGAACGCGCTGTCCACGACCTGGTCGCCGAGAATGTCGAACAGCGCCACCTTCACCCGGTCCAGTATCGGGCGCGTGCCCGGCGTGCGCGGCGCTTTGAGCTTCCTTCCTTTAGCTATCCCTGCTACAACCCGCACGAGTGCCTACTTACCGATCAGCACTTCCGTCGCCTTCACGATGGCCGCCACGCTGTCGCCAGGTTTCAAGCCCAGCTTCTCCGCCGATCGGCGCGTGATCACGGACACCACTTCCTGTCCGCCCACGTCCAGCACGACCTCGGCCATAATCGTGCCCAGCCTTACCTCTCTCACCGTCGCCCTCAGTTGATTTCGCGCGCTCAGCTCCATGTACTGCCTCCTCATAGCATCAGGCTCGCCTAATCATCAGCCCGGCCGACGCGTCTCACAGCACAGTGCAGAGACCTTGCGGCACAGGCAATGAAATCCCGCGAACACGCTACAATCCTATTGTATCACTGTCCCCCGAAAACTCGAAACACGCCCCGTGCTCCTGCTTCTTTTTCGACGAATCCCTGAACACAGGCTTGACTTGAGGGGGAGGAGAAGTTACTATTCAGCGGGTAGGCGAGATAGCGCGATGGCGCGTGTGCACACGCAGATCCTCTTGCTGGAGCAAGTAGACGATTCCAATGAAGAAATGGCCTGAGTTTGACGGGAACGGTCATCGAGGCGCGGAATAGTTGAGGTGACAAGTGATGATCCGCAATGACCAAGAGCTTGAAGCGACCAAGGAACGCATCAGGTACTTTCAGCAACAAGTGCAGAAGCTTCGACAGGTCGAGACTAACCCGCAGAATTATCGGTTATCGGCGGGTGGCTTTCTTGCCGAAATCGATCGGATGAACCTCGAGGTGCGAGAGTATCTCTCACTTCACCCTACTGAACTCGAGGAACAAGCGGCCTGAGCTCACCGAATCGCAATCCCGCGCAAATAGCCCAACCCATTGACAGGAGAGAGCACAGGGCATAGAATGTCCGCATTCTAATTAATTAAGGAGGGGACCAATCATGGGCGAATCGGCTTATCCTGCGGCGACCTTCAACTACCAGGGGGTGGGCAAGCGTTTCGTGGCCCTCGTCATCGACGTCGTCATTATGTACATCGTGCTCATCGTTATCTCACTCATCGCTGTCGGCAGCGCCGGTGCCGGCATGACGCCCGAGGGAATCGCCGCGGTCGGCGGCGGCGGCGCGCTGATCTGGTTTCTCTTCGCCGTTCTCTATCCCATCCTGATGGAAGGCTACCTGGGCGCGACCGTCGGCAAGATGGTGCTGGGTTTGCGCGTGGTCAAAGAAGACGGCTCGCCCTGCGGTCTGGGTGCCGCCTTCATTCGCAACCTTCTGCGCATCATCGACGGTCTCTTCGGCTACCTGGTCGGAGCCATCCTCATCTGGAACTCCGACAAGCGCCAGCGCCTGGGCGACCGCCTCGCCAAAACCGTGGTCGTCGCCAAGAGCTAAGCCCCCGAGCCAACCCCCGTGCGTGCCTGAATACACCCGCGAGAAGGGGACGTTGCACTTGTGCAACGTCCCCTTCTTAGGCCAATTGTGCATAGTTCGAATATGTCACTTTCGAGCCTGGCTTAGGACGGAGTCCTTCGGCGCCCCGATGCATCGGGGTCGCCGTCAACCCGCTTGGCAGGAGCACGCCAGTTGGAGGGTTGACGCGAGCCCCGATACATTGCAGGAGAGGTATCATTCCGCAGCAATCCTCTCCCAATCGCATCCGTTTATCCGTTAGTTATGCGTAATGAAATTGGGCTTCCCTCTCCCCAGCGATCACCTGGCTTGCTGCTCGCTTTTGATCACGCTCGCAATACCCTCAAAGTACTCATTGCG
>JACQUC010000173.1 GCA_016210495.1 Chloroflexota bacterium | reverse complement strand
GATGTAAGCCGTGTGCTCTAACCAACTGAGCTAATTGCCCTTGCTTGCAGAAAAGTATAGCACCGGGGTTGGACGGGTGTCAAGGTGGATTTTGCCGATGGTCAGCGGCTCCAGGCCTGCGTGACATCAGGTAGGCCCCGCTATGGCGCCGCGACGGAGTCGTCCAGGCTCACGTTATCGAGCAGAAGCCTCTGTATCTTGACGTCCCTGATCTCGATCTCCCCGAATACGCTCGTCCGCACCACGACCAGGTGCTCGACAAAGCCGGTTCTACCCTCGGGGCCCAGAATGCGTATCCTATCCACCCTCAAGCCCGACTCCTTGACCTTGCCCAGGGCGTCGAGGATGTCGAAGTTGCCGATGTCCACGTCTCTCTTGTCGATGCCCAGGGCGATGACGGTATTGGCGCCGCGACCGCAGCGGACCACGTTGACGGCGCTGACGTGCATGTCCAGTTCGTTGTCTTTGGCAACGGTGTTGACGACGTCGACGCGGACGGCTTCAGTGTCCCTTATCTCCAGCCGCTTGGCATCCACCAGCCGCAGGGCGAGGTTGCAGAAGCGGATGTCTCCCCGGCTGCCGCCGGAGTTGCTGCGCCCCGCGATCTCCAGGAGGGGATCCGTCCCTCTGGTGATCAGTGCCTCCGCGATCACGATGGCCTTAACCGGCTCGTTTTCCTCGAGCAGAATCTCGATTGTGTGCGAGCGCGCGGGCAGCGAGCCATCGGGATTGGGGGCAATCGGCACTGAATAGTCGGAGGAGACCCACTGCCTCTGCACCGGGTCGAAGGTGTAGCGAGTGAGGAGGTCGCTGGGGCTATCAGCCTGGCCAGTGTTACGCGGCAGCGTGAGGAAAGCCAGTGAGTTGACGACTAGCAAGGTGACTAGACTAAAGAATAGCGCCCTCTTGCGCTTTTTGCCCTGCGCGATGGGATCTTTCATCGTGATGACTCCCGTTGCTATGTAAAATGGCTCACGCCGACGCTTGTGCGCTTTGGATTAGTGTCGGATTATTCGGGGTTGCAAGCTTTTACGAATTCTGACGGCAACCCGGGACAGTCCGCTGTCCCGTCTCGTATTCCAGGATATTCGTCTGTCGGCGGATGCCGACCGTGACCCGGGAACTATTCGCTGCGCGGGGTTAGGGGTTCAATGACCTCTTGTTCCACGTCCTCTTCCGCCCATTTCTTCTTGGAGATATTCGCTGCGTGGAATTAGGCGTTTGATGACCTGTGGTGCAATAACCGTGCCAGGCACTAACACGAGCGGCAGAAACTTGGAGTTGCCATGAGTCGTGGACTAAAGGGAATTGAGGACCAACGGGTTTCAATCAGGTTAGGGGCTTGATTCAATCAAGCCCCTACCTGGCCTTCGGCTGGTAGCCGTAAAATCCCCGGCCGGTCTTGCGACCCAGGTTGCCGGAAGCGACCAGATCGACGAGGCAACGGGGCGAGCGGAAGCGTTCGCCAAATGCCGCGGCCAACCCTTCGTTGGCGTGAAAGGGTATGTCCACGCCGGAGTAGTCGGCCAGCTCGAACGGCCCCATCGGGTGGTTCAGGCCGAGCTTGATGGCCTTGTCGATATCCTCGATCGAGGCCACACCCTCGTCGTAGATGCGAAAGCACTCGTTGAGCAGCGCCTGGAGCGCGCGGCTCGTGATAAAGCCCGGCGAATCGTTGCACAGCACGGTCTCCTTGCCCATCCGGCGCGAGATCTCCCTGATCACGTCGACAGTCTCATCTGCCGTGCCTGCGCCGCGCACGATCTCGATCAATCGCATCATCACCGGCGGCGCGAACCAGTGCATGCCGATGACTTTCTCCGGGCGCTGCGTGGCGCCGGCGATGTCCGTTATGCTCAGCCCCGAGGTATTGCTGGCCAGGATGGCCCTTGGCGGGCACAGTCGATCGATCTCCACGAACACCTTTTGCTTCACGTCCATTATCTCGGGCACGGCCTCGATCACGACGTCGGCGTCTTTCACCCCCCCGGCCAGGTCCGTGTGGGGCTGGATTCGTGCCACAGCGGCCTCGACTTGATCCTCGGCAATTCTACCTGCCTTGAGCAGCCGCCCCAGGCTGCCGCGAATGGTGGCGAGAGCCCTGTCCAGCACAGGTCGCTGGACGTCGTGCATCGCCACGTCGTAGCCGGCCATCGCCGCGACCTGGGCGATGCCATTACCCATTGTACCGGCGCCGACGACGGCTATTCTTCTGACTTCCACGTGAGATCCTCCTCCACAATTCTTGCCAGCGAGAGCTTCAGGCTGGGCAAATCCTGCTGAATCGTCTTCCACACTACTTCCAGGTTTACGCCGAAGTACTCGTGAATTAGCTTGTCCCGGATACCAGCCATGTCACGCCAAGGAATAGCCGGGTAGCGGCGCCGGACGGACTGTGGCACCTTCTTTGCTGCCTCTCCAATTATCTCGAATGCCCGAATCACAGCAAATACGGTCTTGCTGTCGGCCGCAAATCGCTCGAAAGTCATTCCGTCGGTGAATTGCTCGACCTTCTCAGCCGCGTCGAGAATGTCGTGCAGATAGTCAGCAAACTCTCGCTCACGACTCATATGGCAAGGAGCTCATTAAGGATATGCCGTCCTATCGCTGGCTTGAGCGCATCTCTCATTACCAGGTCCACTTTTACGTTAAGTAGGTCAGTCAGGTAATGTTCCAATGCGACAAACTCCAACAGGCTTGGAGGCTCATAGAACTCCACGAGCAGGTCAAGGTCGCTGCCTTTTTTCTGTTCGCCGTGGACGTACGAGCCGAACACACCTAACGACTTCACCCGGTAGCGCTCGGCCAGTTCCGGCTTGCGCCTGCGCAACTCTTCCATATAGCTTGTCAACTGGTTCACGGTCGCCATTAGAAGTCGCCCTTCTCTTTGCTATAGGTGCCCATCATCCGATGCCACACTATGATAACATACGCTGTGGCGCCTTTCCAGGAGTCGATCTGCCTATCGGGCACGGAAATTGCTGGCCGCTAACTTGCGGCAATGAAGCAAGGAGGTTACCTATGTTCGGTATTTCAGGTAGCTCAGATCGTGGCAAGGGTATGATTACGTCCGCCGAGGCGAAGGCGCTGGCGGAAGATCTGCGGGCCAGGGTGCGCGGCGAGGTGCGCTTCGACGCCGGGACGCGGGCGCTCTACTCGACCGATGGCTCGATCTACCGGCAGGTGCCCATCGGCGTGGTGATCCCCCGCGATCGGGACGACGTGGTCGCGGCGGTGGCCGCTTGTCGTCGTTATGGCGCGCCGGTGCTGCCGCTCGGGGCCGGCACGAGCACCACCGGGCAGGCCTGCAACGTCGCCGTCGTGATTGACATGTCCAAGTACATGAACAGGGTGATCGAGATCGATCCGCAGCGGCGGCTGGCGCGCGTGCAGCCGGGGACGATTCTGGACGACCTGCGCAACGCGGCCGAGCGTTATGGCCTCACCTTCGGGCCCGACCCGGCCACGCACAATCGATGCACCGTGGGAGGAATGGTCGGCAACAACGCCTGCGGCGTGCATTCGGAGATGGCCGGCAAGACCAGCGACAACGTCGAGGCGCTCGAGATACTGGCCTACGACGGCACGCAGATGCGCGTTGGCAAGCCGATGGAGGGCGAGTTGGAGGAGATCTCGAGGGCGGGGGGACGTCGCGGCGAGATCTACCAGGGGTTGCTGGAGCTGCGGGACAGGTACGGCGATCTCGTTCGGGCGTGCTATCCCACCATTCCCCGCCGCGTCTCCGGGTTCAATCTGGACCAACTGCTGCCCGAAAACGGATTCGACGTCGCGCGGGCGCTGGTGGGCACCGAGGGCACCTGTGCGTTCGTGCTGGAGGCGACTTTACGCCTCATCCCCAGTCCACCGGTCCGATCTCTCCTCCTGATCGGCTACGCGGACCCTTACACCGGCGCGGACCAGGTGATGGAGATCCTGGCACACCGGCCCATCGGCCTCGAGGGCTTCGACGACCGGCTTGTCGGCGGCTTGAAGAAAAAGGGCCTGCTGACGCGAGAGGTGTCACTGCTGCCCGAGGGACGGAGCTGGATCCTGGTCGAGTTCGGCGGCGAGACCAGGCAAGACGCGGTGGACCGGGCCCGTGCGCTCATGGAGGAGCTGCGGGGCAAGACGACCGGCGCGGCGATGCGGGTCTTTGACGATCCCAAAGAACAGCATATGGTGTGGACAGTGCGCGAGACGGCGGTGGGAGCGACGCAGCGGGTGCCCGGCCAGCGGGACGTCTGGCCCAGTTGGGAGGACACGGCGGTGGCGCCCGAGAAGCTGGGCGGCTACCTGCGGGACTTTCGCAGCCTGCTCGAAAAGTACCGCTACGAGTGCTCTTTCTACGGCCACTACGGGCAGGGTTGCGTCCACTGCCGCATCGACTTCGACCTTCGCACCAGCGAGGGCATCCAGGCCTTTCGCGCGTTCATGTACGAGGGGGCCGAGCTGGTGGTGCGCTACGGCGGCTCTTTCTCGGGCGAGCACGGCGACGGACAATCCCACGGCGAGCTGCTGTCCGTGATGTTTGGCGAGGAGCTGGTGGAGGGCTTTCGACGGTTCAAAGCCCTCTGGGACCCCGAGGGGAGGATGAATCCGGGGAAGGTGGTGGACTCGTACCGCTTCGACGAGAACCTGCGCCTTGGCGCGGGCTACCGCCCGAAGAAGGTCCAGACGCACTTCAAGTTCCCGAATGACGAGGGCAGCCTGGAGGAGGCCACGCTGCGCTGCATCGGGGTGGGCAAGTGCCGGCGGATGGAAGGCGGCATCATGTGCCCCAGCTTTATGGCGACCCGCGAGGAGAAGGACTCGACGCGCGGGCGGGCGCGGATGCTCTTCGAGATGCTGCGCGGCGAGACCATCACCGGCGGCTGGCGCGACGAGCACGTCAAAGAGTCGCTGGACCTTTGCCTGTCGTGCAAGGGCTGCAAGATCGACTGCCCGGTCACCGTCGATATGGCGACCTACAAAGCCGAGTTCTTTTCCCACTACTACGCGGGCCGGCCGCGGCCACGGAGCGCCTACGCCTTCGGCCTGATCTTCTACTGGGCACGGCTGGCCGCGCTGATGCCGGGCGTGGCCAATTTCCTGACGCAAACCCCCGGCCTGCGGAGCATCGCGAAGCTGGCGGTGGGCATGCCCCAGGAGCGGCGCATCCCGGCCTTCGCGCAGGAGACCTTCAAGCAATGGTTCCAGCGGCGCGGCCCGCGCAACGCGGATAGGCCGCCGGTCATTCTATGGGCCGACACCTTCAACAACCACTTCCATCCCGCTGTCGCCCAGGCCGCCGTGGAGGTGCTCGAGGCGGCGGGGTATCGGGTCGAGGTGCCCCAGCGGGCGCTGTGCTGCGGCCGGCCACTCTACGACCACGGCATGCTCGATCTGGCGAAGCGGCTGCTGCGCCAGGTGCTGGAGGCGCTGGGCCCACAGATCGCCGCCGGGGTGCCGCTGGTCGGCCTGGAGCCGAGCTGCGTAGCAGTGTTCCGGGACGAGATGGTGAACCTCTTCCCCGACGACGAAAGCGCGCGGCGGCTGAGCCAGCAGTCGTTCCTGCTCAGCGAGTTTCTGGAGAAGAAGGCGCCGGACTTTGCGCCGCCGAAGCTGGCGCGGAAGGCGCTGGTACACGGCCACTGTCACCACCGGGCGGTGATGGGAATGTACGACGAGGACGCAGTCCTGGCGAAGCTGGGGCTGGACTTCAGTCTACTGGACTCCGGCTGCTGTGGCATGGCCGGCTCTTTCGGCTTCGAACAGGAGCACTACGAGGTTTCCGTGAAGGCGGGAGAGCGGGTGCTACTGCCCGCGGTGCGCAACGCCCCCAAGGACGCGCTGATCGTCGCCGACGGCTTCAGTTGTCGCGAGCAGATCGCCCAGGGCACCGACCGCCACGCGCTGCACCTGGCGCAGGTGCTGTGCATGGCCATGCACGAGGGCGCTGGCGGTCCAACCGGGGACTATCCCGAGTCGCGGTACGTATCGGCTACGGGTGAGCTGGGAATGGGAGCGAAGAAGGCGCTTGTGGCGGCGGCGATTGCGGCGCTGGCGTTGGTGGCGGTGAGGAGGTGGCGAAGGTAGACGGTCACGTCATCCGCCGCGCAGCTTGTGCACCTCGCCACTCATCGTGCGGTCACCCAGGGCCTTGTCCATTTTTGGCGCGCACCTCGTGGGTCAATCCCTCACCGGGATTCGCCACGGCTAGGCCTGCAAGGCATTCTTCACTTCCGCAACGAAGGTCTCCGCAAGCTCCAACGCCTGCTTAACCTCGAGCTCGCCAATGCGAGCGTCGGTTCCGTAGTCGCTTTGCTGCCTGAGGTCATAAGCATCCTGGAGGTGCTTACCAAGAGCTCTTTCAACCTTCCCGGACCTAACAAGGTGCTTGCCGAAGAGGTTTATTACACCTCCGTGCGTCTTGGGTGGTTTCACCCCGGCATAACAGAGGATAGCGTGAGCAGCATGAAACATCGCGTAGTATGCTCTGTTGGCCGCTGCCTTGAATCGATCATCCTGCAAGAGATACCCTGCGTCGCTTAAAGCTTCATCGGCCAACTGCAGTTGCTTCTTCACGTATTCTCGAGAAGGTCCCTCTGTCATACAGAATCACACCCTGGGCAATTACGTCGTCTATCAAGGGGGAGCCCTGCCGCATTTGCTCGCCGAATTCCTCTGGACTAAGGTGAATTAGGGAGATGAGAAAAGAGAAGTTGCGCTCGTAAGTGAGGTCGCTGCGTATCTCACTTATCTGATCCTTGACGGCTGGGGGATCTGGACTTATTACCAAGATATCTATATCACTAAAGCGCTTGGCCTCGCCTCTGGCTGTTGAGCCGTAAAGCACGATGGCTTCGATTTGATCGCGTAAGGATGAGAGAACTCTGCGGGTGAATTCTTCGGCCGCGAGGCGATACACAACATTCAAGCTTTGTCTCATCGGTAAGCACCTGGATTGCCCTTGCTTGCAGAGAAGTATAACGCCGTGTTCAAATGGGTGTCAAGGGCCGCTTCAAAGCTTTCGTCCCCCCAAAACCCTGGCGCCGTGTCTGCGACTGGCTAACGAGTGCCGGCAGCGGGTGCTTGACCAGTTGGCCGTGCTGCTTCCGGGCGAGTTCGCCGGGGTGCATGTGTCGGCGGCCGTGGCGCAGTGAGAAGGTGTAAGCCTGTGTAAGCCTGACTTGCTGTGGAAACTTCCGCCGCAATGGACTATACTAGGGTACGTGGAACCACCCGATCCCAGCGGCAGGCCGAGGCAGGTGCGTGGCACTAAACGAATAGTTGCGATGGCCCAGCGGTTCTGGCAGCAGGCCGAGCGAGACGTGGAACTCGCACCTTTGCTTGTGCAGCCGCGCGGTTACTATCTGGCTGCCTACCTCGCGCACCAGGCCGCCGAGAAGGCATTGAAGGCAGCCTGCTGGCATTTGAGGGGCGAGGAACCTCCGTGGAAGCACGCTCTCCGGTCCACGGCTGATTTGCTGGTGTTGTCCCCGGACAATATTCCGGACTCAATACAGACTGCGATCAGCTTGCTCAATCCCATACTCGAGCGGAGCCGATATCCGTCTGGGAACGTGGAGGATCCTATTCCGGCAGACTCGGTTGGCGAAGAAGAGGCAAGGGTGGCGCTCCAAGCCGCAGGGGAAATAATGAAATGGGTCAAACAATTACTTCAAGAGCGGCCGTGCAGTCGGCGTCCCAGGACGAGCTAATAGCCATATTTGCTCGGCTTATGCGGGAGCGCCACAAGGCTACGCTCTACCTGTTCGGCTCTCGTGCTCGGGGCACAGCCCGTGAGCACAGCGACTACGACATTGTTGCCGTTTCCGATGCTTTCGGCCAGCAAAGTCATTTCCGTCGATGCCTGGATCGGGACGAGCTTTGGCACACAGCCGGCGGCTGGCGGAAGGCGCTGGACCTTCATTGCTACACGCCAGGGGAGTTCCGCAAGGAAGTGGCGGGGCTGGGCTATCTCGGGCAGGCGCGCGCACGCGGCGAGCTGATCCGCATCAAACCTGCGCCACGGGCACAGCAGGCGCAAGGTAGGTCTATAGCTCAAGCTGAACGAAGGGGTGCTGCGTGAAATCGACAAAGAAAGGGAGCGCGCGGGGCTGACGAAAGCGGACCTGGCGAGACGCATTGGGACGGACCCGGCGGCCGTGCGGCGCCTGTTCTCTGCAAGAACCAGTAACCCGACGCTGGCCACAGTTCTAGGTATGGCCGACGCACTTGGTATGAGGGTCGAGGTCGTCAAACCGAAGTAGAAATCAGGCGGCACGTAGTATGGACTCCTGCACCGCCTGGGGAAGCTCCACAACCACAAACCAATCGGCGGGATACAAGTAGTCCTCGCCGCTCTCATCGACTATGCGAATGTCCCCGTCTCGGGCGGCGTCCTCGTCGGCGATAACGCGATACATCTTGTGTAGCTCCAGCGATGCGGGATAGCCGGTGTTCTTGATGCAAACTGCGAACTGAGGCATATTGTCTCGATATCCGTGACATCGCCGACTATCTCGAACTTCATCTCGGCATTCATCCAATAGAACATCGCGTAGTATGTCCGATTCGCCGCCGCCCATCAAGCGGTTGTCCTGAAGGAGATACCTTGCGTCACCCAGTGCCTCGTCAGCTAGCTCCAATTGCCTGGCTACGGATTCCCGAGAAGGTTCCATCGTCGTAAAGAATCACTCCCTGTTCAAACACGTTCGCGATGAAGGAGCTACCCAATCGAACAAGCTCCTGGACCTCCTCACGGGTGAAGTACACGGTACTCAGGTAAGTTTCGAATCCAGAAGCCTCCCCAACCTCGTAGGCGATGTCGAAGACTCCGTCTTCCAAGGCAGAATTCGCCCCTACTACCAAAATGTCGACGTCGCTCTCTTTCGTCGCTCGTTTCCGCGCTACCGATCCGAAGAGCACAATGGAATTGACTTGCTCCCCCAGTGAGGCAACTACTTTACGGGCGAATTCCTCGGCTGCCGTCCGATATTGAACATTCAGTTTCTGAGGCACAAGTACACCTTCCGATGTTGCCATCACTTGCCTGAATACGGTCATGTCTGTGCTGAATTATAGCACACGTGGTCTCACGAGTTTCCCGTTTGCGCGCGGAGCCTCGCTGCCGGCCCGGAACAAAGCGAAGACGCTGATCCGGCTCAGGCTGAAAGCTGATCGCCGTCAGCTACCTACCGTACCGCCAACTCGTAAGCCGTTGCCGCAGCTATCCGCGCCGACTGTTCCAGCTCGAAGGGGTCGATGGTGTCGATGGTGTCGGCAGGCGTGTGAATGTGCGGGTGTGGGCCGGTGGTCGAGATGAGCACGGCCGGCACGTCCGCACGGAAAAAAGGCGCGTGGTCGCTGGCTCCGGAGGGTCGACGGGCACGGGCGGTGACGCCCTGTTCTGCGGCGTTCGCGCTGATGACCTCGAACAGCTCGGGCAGAGCCGTGCCGCCGAAGACGTCGACGCCCGAGCGGTTGCCGACGCCCACCGTATCGAGCTGCAGAACGGCCACCGTTTTGTCCAGGGGGTACAGGGGATTGTCCACGTAATAGCTGGAGCCGATCAGCCCCTCCTCTTCGGCCGCCCAGCCTACGAAAAGCAGCGTTCGCTTAGGGGCGAAGCCGGCGCTCGAGAAGACCCTGGCGATCTCCATCATGGCCGCCGTGCCCGAGGCGTCGTCGTCCGCGCCGTGAAAGATCTGTCCCGTTACGTCGACCCCCACGTGGTCGTAGTGCGCCGAGACGATAGCCACCTCATCCCGCAGCGCGGGGTCGGTGCCGGGAATGGCGCCCAGCACGTTCTCGGTACGGGCAGCCGGATCGAACGAGGCGTTGATCAGCATGGTGATGGATCGTCCGGTGGCGGAGCCGGCGGGGGTGAGGGTCGCGTCGATGGACTCCTGGCGGGCTGCCAGATCGGGCACGAGGGCCTCGGCAATGGAGCGGAGTGCGAAAACGGCGCCGATGCCCATCTCAAAGGCAGAAGGAGTCAGGGTAATCGAAGCCAGCTCGTCCTCGATGCGGTAGTTGTTGACGATGATGATGCCCCGGGCGCCGTGCTGATGGGCATTGCGGGACTTGTAACCGGCCGCCCACGGGCCCAGGCTATCGGCGACGGTGATCGGGCAGGGGACGTCGTGCCAGTTGGGATCGTCCCGGGGTCCGCGGCGCAAGGCGAGGACGATCTTGCCCCCCACCTCCAGGCCGGCGTAGTCGTCATAGCCTGATGTCGGAGCAGCGCAAGACGGATAGTCGCCCTGATCGTAGGGCGGGATGGTGATGCCGTAGCCGGCGAAGACCACCTCGGCGGTGAGGTCGGCGCTGCCGGAGTATGACAGCAGGGTGTAGTCGGCGCCGTAGGTGTAGCTCGGGCCGCCTACCAACTCCAGGTTAACGGGTGGCGTGGCCTGCCAGAGTGGGAAGGTGAAGGGCTGAAAGTAGCTGCCATCGTCGCCGGCGGGCTGCAAGCCCCACTCTCGAAACCTGTCCCTGATGAATTCCGCGGCCAGGCGTCCCCCTTCGGTTCCCGAGCGCCGTCCCGCGAATTCCGCCGAGGCGAGCTGGCGGGTGAGCTCCCAAAGTCGCTGGCCGTCGAGCTGGGAGGTGATCTCCTCTTCGCTGACGGTGGCGACCGGAGCCTGGGTGCGCACCGCACAGGCAGCAAAGGTCGGCAGCAGCGCCGCCAGAAGCAGCACGTGGAGCCATTTCGCGCGATTCATCGAGTCACCCTCCTGTTTGAGCTCAAGTCGTGGCCGAAGCGTGCTCCCGACGAGTCGGGTCAGCCAGGGCCACAGCCGACTATAATAGCATCGGGCTTGTTAAGCAGCAAGAACGGTGCCTGCAATCCGGGGCGAAAAGGGAGGAGCCTTCTTCGTCCAGCACCTCGCTCGGAAATCCTTGCGGTCGGTCAGGATCACTTCCCAACCCAGTGTCCCGACTTTTATTCCGCGGGCTCTGAAAGCAGGTAGCTGGCGAGGACTCATCTTCTATGCCGTTTGTCGCCAATCGAGTTCCGTGTTAAACTGAACATAGGGACCAGAAACGTGAGTTGCAAGGGGGGCGAAACAATGTACGGAACACTAGCCAAGCTACGCGTCAAGCACGGCCATATCGGAGGGCTGCAGCTCGTTACCGAAGGGTTCGAGATGCCGAAGGGGGCGGTGGCTGTCTACACTTTCAAAATGGATGCCGACCCTGATGAGCTCTGGATGGTGGCCCTCTTCGAGAACAAGGAGACATACGTGGCCAACGCCAATAGCCCGGAACAGCACCGGCGATATCAGATCCTGATGGAGTACCTCGAGACCGAGCCCGAGTGGCACGACGGCGAGGTAGTCGGAGCGAAGACGAGCTGAGCGATGTCCCTTCTGAAGTGAGGTGTAGCTACTGTCGAGGGCGGGTTTCCACAGCCATGTCGCTAGCGCTGGACGCTCGCACAAGCCAACCGATGTTGGCATCCCCTATAGGCAGGCAGAGAAAGTGACCACTCAGTCGTTTGCAGAATCCTCTTGCTTGCCAAATGAAACTCGTTGGGACCCAGAAGTTCGCTACCGCCTAGAGGGATCCCACAACGACAAAGACCAAACAGTGTGCCCGGCTGATTGCTGGGCCGCAGTTCTGAGACCTATGTTAACAATAACGAATCCTTTGTGTTGTTGCGTCTTCAGAAGCACCGGTTGGCCCTGAGCCGAACTCGCGGAAGCTAACGCTCGGGTAATGCTCCTGCCAGTAGCGTACGCTCCATTCGCTATCGAAAAGACCGATGGGTTGGCCATCACGGTCTTCGGTTAGCAGGGCACCGCGCCCCCAGGGTAGCGCCGCCACGTCTTCGGGCCCAGCCGCGAGCAGGCGGGCGACACGATACGAAAGAGGCTCAAGACGGGTCACCAGCCCGAACTCCGCCTCCAGGCGGAAGCGCACTACGTCGAACTGGAGCTGGCCGACTGCCGCCAGGATCGGCTCTCTTCGAGCCGCGCCTCGGCTGTACAGGATCTGGATCGCTCCCTCCTCCTCCATCTGGCGAAGGCCCTTCTGAAACTGCTTGTACTTGGCCGTGTTCGTGTTCTGCAGCACCGCGAAGATTTCCGGCTGGAAGCGCGGGATGCCCAGAAACTCGACCGACGGCCCCGTGCAGAGCGTGTCGCCAATGGCAAACTGGCCAGGGTTGATCAGGCCGATGACATCGCCGGGAAACGCCTCGTCCACAAGCTCGCGGTCGCGGGCGAATAGCTTGTGCGACCGCGAAAGCCGCAGCTTACGCCCGGTCCGGACGTGCTGGACGACCATATCGCGCTCAAATCGGCCCGAGCACACCCGGAGGAAGGCGACGCAATCGCGATGGAGGGGATCCATATTCGACTGGATTTTGAAAATGAACCCAGAGAAGTGATCCCGTTCGGGCCATATGATCTCTCCTCGTGCCTGACGAGGTACCGGTGGCGTGGCGAGAGCCAGGAACGCGTCTAGGAAAAGCTGAACGCCGAAGTTGGTCAACGCGCTGCCGAAAAACACTGGCGTCTGCTCACCACCTGCAACGCTCCGGCGATCAAAGCGGGCGCCTGCACCCTCCAGGAGATTGATATCGGCACAGAGTTGCCCGTGCGTCTGCTCTCCCAACATCTCCCCAAGCGCTGGGTCGGACACATCCAAGGTCTGAACCGATGCGATCCGTTTGCCGTGCTCCACCCGGTCGAAATGGTGAACCTGGTCCTTCGAGCGATCGTAAACGCCACGAAAGCCTGGTCCATCGCCGATCGGCCAGTTCATTGGCACCGCTCCGATGCCTAGCACGGCCTCGATCTCGTCCAGCAGCGCCAGCGGCTCTCGGCTGGGGCGATCCAGCTTGTTGATGAAGGTAAAGATCGGGATGCTTCGCATGCGGCAAACCTGGAAAAGCTTCTTCGTCTGCTCCTCGATGCCCTTGGCCGCGTCGATCACCATCACTGCGTTGTCCACGGCCGCGAGGGTGCGGTAGGTGTCCTCGCTGAAGTCCTGATGGCCCGGCGTGTCCAGCAGGTTGAGGTGGTAGCCGTCGTAGGCGAACTGCAGGACAGTCGAGCTGATCGAAATGCCTCTCTGCCGCTCCAGCGCCATCCAATCGGACGTCGTCGCCAACTGATTGCGCCGCGCCCGGACCGAACCAGCGAGATTGATCGCACCACCGTAAAGCAGCAGCTTCTCGGTCAAGGTGGTCTTCCCGGCGTCAGGGTGGGAGATGATGGCAAACGTGCGCCGGCGCTCGATCTCACGGCTGAGTTGATCTATGGTTGCGCCTTCTCTTGTGCTTGCATGAGTATTCATCCAAACGTTCCTAGCGACAATTCAAAGTCTGAATCGGGAGGAAACGATGACTATCTTCACCGGTTCCAGTCCAGTGTTCTCCCAGTAATGGTGTGTTCTCGAATCAATGGTCACGGCATCACCGCTGCCCAGCGCGTGAGCCTCTCGCCCCAGCGTCAAGGTCACCTCGCCCTCGAAGACGATCGCGAATATCTCGCCCCCGTGTGTATTCTCATACTTCCCGCTGTGTCCTCCAGGGGCAATGGTGAGCATAACCGACTCCAGGTTAGTACTGATTGTAGGGGTCAGAGCCTCGATCTGGGCTCGCGACCACGAGCTTATCAATCGCGGTCGGTCGCAGCTCTTGACCACTCTAGCGACTTCTCGCGTGCTCTCACTGAACAAGTCGCTGAGCGTGATTCCCAACGCTGCGGCTATGCGTGACAGAGAGGCGATAGAAGGAGAGACCTGGCCCAACTCCACCTGGGAAATGAAGCTGGCAGAGAAACCCGTCTCAGCCGCAAGCGTTCGTACGGACAGACCGTGTCGCTCCCGATCGCGCCGGATGATTTCGCCGACGTTCACTTCGCGCCTCGTGTCGTCCTCGTCTCTCGCTCCCCTCGGCACAACCACCTCCGATGTGTAAAGTACAAGTAGACAAATTATATAGCATTGCTGTACAATCAGTCAAGAGAGTCGGGCGTCAGATTGGCTTACGTAGACCGATATCCAGGTTCGGTCATTGCGTGTTAGCTGTCTAGCTGCACTTCTTGGTCCAAATGTTCTGGTCTTAGTGGGCCAGTTGGCTGGCTCAATGAGACTTGCTGTAACAGCCTGAACCATGCCGGTACACGTGCGCTGCCCTTGCAGCCGTGGCACAGCTCTTGCAATCTAATAACAGGAGATTACGCTCCTCTCTTGTCTCCCTCCAAGTGACGGTGACGGCGTTCTTCTTGTCAGCAGGCGCTTAACAAGAGCATAGTTGGCACCCAACGCGTGATGGGATCGTGGGTCGATCACAGCCGCCGGGTGAGACGGCTGCGATTCTGCTGCTACCTTACGCTGGGAGATGAAGGAATGAGAGTTGTACTGCCGATCTTGTTTTCCGCGGTCTTGATTTCCTGTTCTTCGCGCATCGCTGCGCCTAACGGGTCGCTAGAGCCCGTGGTAGCACCAGCTCCAACAACCTCGTCAAGAGCAGCGCAACTGTCGGCTGAGGCAGTAATGGTCATCCAGCAGCTCACGCCAGTGGTGCCTGTCCTTCGGGATGAGCCCGTTGACCTTCCGCCGGCCCCTATTACGGCATACGTGGACCGTCCCATCAGGGTGATCAATCCGCTCTGGTTTAACGGTGAAAACGTCGACCAGCGGGAATGGGCGTACGCCACAGGGGATTACGGGGATGACCCCTCAATCTACGGTTACGGAGTAGTGCGCATCTGGGACGTTCCCTTCTGGTCGTCGACCGCGGACCAAGTCGATGAAGCCGTGAAGCGTGCCAAGAATGCCGGGCTGGAGCCGATGCTGATAATAATGAATCCCAAGGTCAATGATCCCGCCTGGGCTGCAAGCCGCGTGCAGCACTTCCAGGACATCGGTTACCCTGTCAAGTACTTCGAGATTGGCAACGAGAACGACATTAATGACTCCTCGACACCGGATGGCCCCCTAGACGGCAATGGGGCAGGCTACGCCGATGCCTTCAACGCCACTTATGACGCAATGAAAGCCGTGGATCCCTCCGTAAGGGTTGGCGGGCCAGCCGTTTCCGGCCTAGGCGGTTTCTTCGAGACTTTCCTCCAGAGATCGGGCAGTCGCACAGATTTCGTCTCGTATCACAACTATGCTCCCTGGGCCGATCAAGATGGAGAGTATGGTTTTCGGCGTCGCGCGGAGTATGCCCGAGGCCTGGTCGTCCGGTATGTGACCGACAGTTATTACCGCAATAAGAGCGATGTCTTTCTGTTCCTAGGCGAATGGGATCACGCGTCTCAAAACGCGCCTAACGCTGTCTATTTCTTGTCCGCGGTGTATTGGCAAATAGAGGGTGGCCTGGATATGGCTGTGCGCTATCAGCATAATGACTACTGGCGCGAGGAGTTCGGCAAGCCCTGGAGCTATAGTCTGTACAATCCGGACGGGTCGAGAAGCAGCGCCTTTTATTACCACGAGATCGTCCGCGACTACCTGGGTGACCAAGTAGTCGACACCGATTCCGATGATGATCAGGTGTTGGCCCTGGGCACGCAGCGCTCGACGACGGGAGAAGTCAACCTATTAGTCATAAACATGAAGAGTGTGCCGGTTTCGAAAAGCATCGAGATCGACGGTGTAACGCCCGACGCCGCCGTAAGAGTGGTTCTCTGGAATGACCAAGTATATCCTCCGCAAGAACACGACCTGGTGTTGCTAACCCAAAACCGCGTCACTTACACCATACCTGCTAAATCAACTGTCGTCTTCTCCGTAAACGGCGGTCGCTAGCCTTTCTTGAGAAACCCCGTCTCGTAAGCTACAAGCCCCTACTGGGGATTGTTCGTGACTTCCCTGACCTTCCCTTCGTCGCTGCGCAAGACCGGTTTGCGCTGTGCTCCCACGAATTACCGGCTTCTCTATTTTTCTGATTACCCAATGATATTTCCTCTTGCCAAGTATTCAATTGACTAGTATAATACGTATAGAAACACTTAAACGACATAAACGAGGTGCTTCGGGTGAACGATGAAATGCTCCAGGCCAGAGAGGCGCTGGTCAAGGCGCTGGGACGACAGAGCGCGTTCTGGGGATTGGGCCGGATGGCCGGCGAGATGTACGCCGTGCTGTATCTCGGCACGGAACCGGTGGCGCTGGAAGAGATCGCGCGCGTGCTGGGGGTTACCAAGGGAAACGTCAGCATCGCCATTCGCCAACTAGAGCATCTCGGTATGGTCCACCGCTCCTGGCGCACCGGTGACCGCCGGGTGTTTTTCGAGGCCGAGGCCGACTTCTGGAAGATCGCCCAGTCCGTGCTGACGCTGCGCCAGAAGCCGGATTTCGATCAGTCCTTCGCCCTGGTCGAGGAGAGCGTCCACCTGGCGGAGCAGGCGGAGCGATCTGACGCAAGAGACTTTGCGCTGGAGCGTCTGGGCTCCCTGCAGGAGTTCTACCGTCTGCTGGACAGTATCGTTGACGTTGCGCTTAGGATGACGCCCGACGAGCTTAGAGAGCTGGCCGCGATGTTCAAGGTCTTCGGGTCGGGCGTGCGGCTGAAGACGCGGGAGGAGTGACGTATGAAGACTTTGGAAGCGGTGCAGCATTGGGATGACGCTGGCTCGAACGTGCAGTCGCCTGAGTTGAGCGTGGTCACAGGCGCGCTCGGGTACACGGGCAGATACATCACTCGCAAGCTTCTTTCGGAAGGACAGAGGGTAATGACGCTGACGGGGCATCTGAACCGCCGGAATCCGTTTGGTGATCGGGTAAGCGTGGCTCCATTCAGCTTCGACAATCCCAGCAAACTGGCCAGAAGGCTCCAGGGAGCGACGACTTTCTACAACACCTACTGGGTCCGGTTCCCCCACGGCCAGGCCACTTATGACAGGGCCATCGAAAACACAATGACCCTGATCGAAGCCGCCGAAGAGGCCGGCATCCGCAAGATCGTACACGTCAGCATCACCAACGCCTCGGCTGATTCTCCTTTGCCCTATTTTAGAGGCAAGGGGCTCTTGGAGAAGCTGATTATCGATTCCAAGCTGTCGTATGCCATCATCCGGCCAACCGTGATCTTCGGGCGCGAAGATGTTCTCGTCAACAACGTGGCCTGGCTGCTCAGACGGTTTCCGCTTTTCGTCATCCCTGGTGCAGGCGACTACAAGCTCCAGCCAATCCACGTCGAGGACCTCGCCGAAATCGCCGTGCGCGCGGCGCGAGACGAGAGCAATTCGATAATCGACGCCGTTGGGCCGGAGGTCTACACGTTCGACCAGTTGGTGAGGCTCGTGCGCAAGACGGTGCGCAGCAGAAGCGGCATCGTTCACTGTCGACCAAGGGTAGCGCTATTCCTTTCGGCGCTTGTCGGCCACCTGGTCAAGGACGTCTTACTTACCAAAGACGAGGTCGATGGCCTCATGGCCAACCTGCTGATTTCGGACGGGCCGCCCACCGGGCCGACGCGCCTTAGCGCCTGGCTGGCCGAGCACGGCGACAGCTTTGGCGTCAACTATGCCTCGGAGCTGGACAGGCACTATTGACTGTCGCCTTACCTATCACTATACTCGTCGAGATGAACGAGCGTCCGGCCTGCCACGATAAGAGGCTGAGCGGGGCCGCTTTCTTTCGATGCCGATGTTTGGCGACAATTGGTCGGTGGAAGCGCCGGATGTAGAAGTTTAGGGAAAACGGGCATGCAAGAAATCTATATCGTAGATGGTGTTCGAAGTCCTATTGGCTCGTACGGTGGAAGTCTGAAAGACTTTGCTCCGAGTTCGCTTACGGCGGTGATAATCGCAGCGATACTACGCCGGACCGGTCTGGACCCTCAGTTGGTTGACGATATTGTAATCGGCTCGGCTATTCTCTCCGAATTCGCGGATTGGCCGAGGACGGCAGGATTATTGGCAGGCATACCCGCAGAAACGCCCGCCTCTCTTGTTAACTTCAACTGCGGATCGGGGATGCAAGCGGTTATCAGAGCTGCTCAGGCGATCAAGCTCGGGGAAGCTGAGATCGTGCTCGCCGGTGGTACAGAAGTAATGAGCGCAGCCCCTTATTGGGTGAAGAGTGCTAGATGGGGGCAGCGACTTGGGCACGCAGAGATGATCGACAGCGTCATGGGAAGCCTGAAGGATCCTACTACCGGACTATTGATGGGCGAGATCGCTGAGATGTTGGCAGAACGATTCGCAGTGAGACGCGAGGAGCAAGACGAACTCGCGTTCGCCAGTCATCAAAAGGCGACCGAGGCCATCAAGCGGGGCAGTTTCAAAAACGAAATAGAGCCGGTTCAGGTAGTTGTGCGGAAGCAAAGCTGCTTGTTCCAAACTGATGAGCAACCGCGGTCTGATGCTTCGCTCGCAAAGCTGAGCAACCTGAATCCGGCGTTCAAGCCCGGCGGAACGGTAACAGCAGGCAATTCCTCTCCACTGAACGATGCGGCTGCTCTTGTCCTATTAGCATCGGCCAACGCAGTGGACAAGCACGGTCTTCGGCCGTTGGCCCGAATCGTTTCTTACGCTGTGGCAGGTGTCGAACCCGGCCTGTTTGGATACGCACCTGTCCCTGCCACTAAGAAGGCGTTGAAAGCAGCCGGCTTCTCAGTTCGCGACATAGATCTCTTCGAGATCAACGAGGCATTCGCCGTTCAGTATCTCATCTGCGAGAAAGAGCTGGAACTCGATCGCGATATCGTGAATGTGAACGGCGGGGCAATAGCTCTTGGCCATCCGGTGGCAGCTAGCGGCCCACGAGTATTACTTACCCTGTGCCACGAGCTCCGGCGTCGCGGCCGCAAGTGCGGTGCTGCGACAATGTGCGTCGGTGGAGGGATGGGGATCACCTTTGTCGTTGAGAATCTCTGAGGAGCTCGCTGGCGATTCTCGTTCTGAGCATCTGTGGGGTGCCCCCACCAAAGCCAAGCCCTCGCTGATCTCTAAGCATGCGTTCGACGGCATACTCCCTCGAATAGCCATAGCCACCATGAATCTGCATGGCATCGTTGATGATCTTGAACGCCTGCTCGTTCATAAAGCACTTCGCCATCGCTACTTCCTTCACCGCCCTGAGTCCTTTGTCGAGGCGGTACGCGGCGTTATAGACCAACAGCCTTCCCGCCTCAAGTGTGGTGGCCATATCGGCTAGCATCCACTGGATGCCCTGGTTGCCGGCGAGGGGTTTGCCAAACGTCTGACGCTCCTGGGCATAATCCAACGCCCTCTCAAAGGCCGCCTGCGCCCATCCCAGACAGGCTCCTGAATTGCCGCAGCGTTCTGTATTGAACTCTTGCATCAGACTTCTTATGCCGTTAGGGCCGAGATCGAGGAGATTCTCCCTGGGCACCGAACAGTTGTCAAGATAGAGCGGCGCCTGAGGCATGAGTCGCAGTCCCATCTCCGTTTCCTTCTTGCCAATGACTAATCCAGGCGTTCCTCGCTCGACGATGAAGGCGCTAAGCCGTGCTGGCTGTTTCGAGATATCCTTAGCCGCGACGATGAAAACGTCGGCGATGGGCGCGTTGGAAATGAAAATCTTGGTCCCATTGATGACGTACTGATCTCCGACCAGTTGGGCCGTCGTCTTCATGCCCGAGGAATCTGAGCCCGCGTCGGGCTCGGTCTGAGCGGAGGCACCGAGTATCTTGCCGGCAGCGAGGTCGGGCAGATACTTTTGCCTTTGCTCCTCTCGACCGAAATGAGCGATATTACGACACGCTCCGCTTATGGAAGTGATAGCGGGCATGAAACCAGCTCGACACATTTCTTCCATAAGAATCACCAGGTCGACGGCCCCCCCACCATAACCACCGTACTCCTGTGGAACCATCAACCCAAGGAACCCCAGGGAACCCATCTTCTTCAGGATCAGCTCTTGCCAAGGGAACTCACTCGCCTCATCCCATTCCGCGACGTGCGGCGTGACCTCTTTCTCGCCGAAACTTCTCACGGTGGTTCGGAACAGTTTCTGTTCATCGGAAAGCAATGATTCTATCAAAGATCCATCCTCTGGCCTAAGCTATCGGTCGCCAATATACAGGGGCGGCATTCAGTTGTCAAGGGCCGAATTCGCTGGGACATACCTGGTTCGCTTTCCCATCTCAAACTGGCAATGTCCCAGGCACCTCCAATATTGACTCGTAGGCTCCATTGTCGTATGCTGGCTGGCACCGGCGCAAGTCGGCAGAGTAGTTCTGGGTGCCAAAAGCAAAGGCGTTGGGGCCGCTGCCTAAGGCGGACGCCCGGGGTAGGGCCGGGCATCGTCGCCATTCTGCGCCGAAAACTAAATGGGGAGGATGACAGGAAATGTCGAGCTCTGCAGAGGGCCTGCAACGCGAACTCGAGGCGTACGCCACAGGAAATGGTATTGACCTGTTTGGCGTTGCCGAGCTTGCCCCGGCTAGGGACTTCATCACGCGATTCGGCGGCGCATTCCTCGGTGGCTTTCCCCGGGCCATCGCCTTGGCGGCAAAGAAGGCGGATGGCGTGGTCGAGCGACTTCCCCATCGCAACGATCCGGACGAGCACCGCACGATCTTTCTAACGTACCGTGCCCACAGCGAAAACCTGGGCGAGCGCCTGGCTCGGGTAGCCACGGATATGGTCGACATAATAGAGCGGTCCAGATACCAGGCATTTCCAGTGTTCCGTGGGAAGGGCCACGACAAGCAGCTTGCCGGCGTGATGTCGCAGAAGATCGCGCCACACCTGGCGGGCCTGGGTTGGATCGGCAAGAACTGCCTCGTGGTCAACCCGAACCTGGGGCCCCGACTGGCGCTTTTGACCCTGCTTACAGATGCGCCACTCACTCCCGGCAGACCGCTGGAGGACGGCTGTGGCGACTGCCGATTGTGCGTGGATATCTGCCCGGCGCAGGCCTTCACCGGTGCGTCATTCGACCCGGCCCAGCCACGCGAGGCGCGGTACAACGCGCACCTGTGCGAGGAGTACAACCTCGGTCAACTGAAGCGCCTGGGCATCGGCAACCGCTTCGCGCCGGGCCACGCCTGCGGCCTGTGCCTGTACGTTTGCCCATACGGCAAGAAAGGGACGGCCACGGGTTAGGATACGTGACTACCGCAAAGGGCGCAAAGGACGCAAAGATATCAAATGATTTCTTTGCGCTCTTCGCGGTCTTTGCGGTTGAGCCGGTTTAGAGGAGGAGATTATGGCGAATATCGACGAGATCGTAGAGGGCGTGTACCGCATCGCCACCTTTGACGACAGGACCGGCATGTTTTTCAACCAGTATCTGATCGAAGACGAGAAGGCGACGCTGGTGCACACCGGCGCGGCGCCCATTTTCGAGGGCGTGCTGGAGTGCATCAGTCGAGTCACAGATCCTGCGGCGCTCGCCTACGCTTTCATCTCGCACTTCGAGGCCGACGAGTGCGGGGCGCTGCCAATGCTTATGTCGGTGGCTAAGAACCTGGTGCCGGTCGGCTCGGCCGTCACGGCCCGACAGCTCGCGGGCTTCGGCATCTGCACCAATACCCTCGTCCAGAACGAGGACGACGTCCTGAGCCTGGGGCGCCGGCGGCTGCGATTCATAACGTATCCCTCCGAGATGCATCTTTGGGACGGGTTGCTGGCCTACGAGGAGGCGGACGGGGTTCTCTTCACGTCGGATCTGTTCATCAGGCGCGGGCGCTTCGACAGCGCCGTCGTCCCGGCCGATATCGCCGAGGTGCTGGACATCGCCAATGCCTCGATTCCGTCGGATGAGGCCCGTGAGGCCTGCCTGGCCAAGCTCAGGGCGCTGGACATCGCTATCTTGGCGCTGGGGCACGGGCCGGCGCTGGACGTGCGGTAGCAAGTAGGGAATTTGAGGACTGGAGGAGGTAGGAGAGGTGAACGAAGCCGGGATGACGACTAAGACCGCGTCCGAGCCGGAGAGGTTCGACCAGCGGCGGATTGTGTTCGCGCGGGCGGCGGCGGGGGAGCTCGGCCCGGTGATCCAGGAGAGGCGCACCGAACCGTCCCTGGACCCGCTCAACCGCACTTTGCTTGGCACTTCCTCGCCCAACGTGCTCACCTGGCATCTCATCCGGGCCGTCGACGGCCCGGTTAACCACGTGCAGGTGCCGGTCGAGGATCCGAAGGCCATGGCGGAGAAGATCAAAGGGCTGGCCAGGTTCTTTGGGGCAGACCTGGTGGGCATCACCGAGCTGGACCAGGCCTACGTGTACTCACACGTGGGGGTGAAGCACGATCCATCCGTGCAAAAGCCCGGCGAGGAGATCCATCTGAGCCACAAGTACGCCGTCGTCGTCGGCATCGAAATGGACCACGAGAAGATGAAGGCCTCGCCCAGCTTCATCGACAGCGCCGAGGTAGGGCTCACTTATGCCGACGTCGCCAAGCTGGTGTGCCACCTGGCGGCGTACATCCGGGAGCTGGGCTACCCCGCGCGCGCGCATCACTTCCGGCAGGAAGAAGTCCTTCAGGTTCCCCTGGCCATCAAGGCCGGCCTCGGCGAGCTTGGCCGGAACGGCTATATGCTTAACGAGCTGTACGGCCCTCGCGTGCGGCTGGGCACGGTGACGACGGACCTGCCCCTGGCGGTGGACCGGCTCGTTAACGTCGGCGTTGAGGAGTTCTGTGCCATATGCAAGAAGTGCGCCGACAACTGCCCGTCGCGAAGCATACCGTCGGGCGGCAAGGAGATCGTTCGCGGCGTCGAAAAGTGGGCGATCAACCCCGACACCTGCCTCAGATACTGGCTATCAAAGCCTGAGCAGCACGTGAGCTGCTCGCTGTGCATAGCCGTCTGCCCGTGGAACAAGCCGGTGAGCTGGTATCACAGGATGGGTGTTTGGAGCGCCAGGCGCTCGGGCTTGGCGCGACGGGCGCTGCTCTGGCTGGACGACGTGATGTATGGCCGCAGGCCACGCTACAGGGTGGAATGGCTGGATTACGTAAGCGAGCGCGAGGCTGAATAAGCGCGCTGCCGCACAGAATGCATTGGAGATGTGCCTGTTCGACGGCGACCATCGGCCGAAGGGTGCGCTCGGCGTCGGCGTGTCGCTTCTTTTAGCGTTCTCTTCGTGTCGACTCCCGAGCACAGGGTCCCAAACACGGGGGCCGGCCCGAAGCCGACGGGGGTTAGCATCGCCTAGATCAGGCGACTTGTCTACCATCCACCTGCATAGTCCCTCACGATCATGGGCAAGTAGAGCTTGTGTGCGCTGACGGTCTGCTCTGACAGCAGATTGCCGGCCTTGTCGTACGCATATGATATCGAGTTGCCGGCACCGTAGTTGGTCCCGACCAGCCGCCCGGCCTGGTCGTAGCTGAACGCGACGGTGCGCGACTGCGCAGCAGTGGATGGCACGCGTGAGATCGCATTTGCCGAGGTCTCGGGCTTATGCTCGCTGGCGCCTGCTCTGTCGCCGGATCCCAGCAAGCCTGTGGCCAGTGCCAGCGTCAGCGCCCCAAGCAGGACGACACTAATGAGAAGGCCGGTCCTGTGTCGTAGAACGCCGCGGATTAGGCCACTGTCTCTCCGCCGGGCCATTCTTCCACTTTGCGACCGTCCCATACTCTTTCCACCTCCATAGTTCATAGGGCTCGTGTCCTTGCCACACACCGCACCCTTCCTCCACCGCCGTCTTCTCGGTGGTGTGGCCAGGAAAACGCCGGTCTCGCGTCACAGGTTCCCACAAAACCGTCGATCTGGTACCCCGATCCAGCGCCGCACCGATTCGCCCGACCCTTATTTACCCTGGCTTTGCCCCTGCGCACTGCTCTGATACTCGGTTGTCCAGGCAGCCGCCATGGCCTGAGAAAGCAGTTCAGGCTTCAACAGAATCGCCAGCATGGCGAGTTGGGGGTTCTGCTGCATCAAGGCAAGCAACATCATTCCCGGGTCAAGCAGTTCCGCAAACGGGAGGCCGGCAGGCATCAACTCCGGCCGCACCAGAATTGCCAGCATGGCAAGCTCGGGGTTCTGCTGCGCCAAGCCGGCTAACATCAGATTCGGGTCAAGCAGGTCCATAAACGGGAGGCCGGCAGGCATCAGGCCCGGGTTCAACAACATCGCCAGCATGGCAAGCTCGGGGTTCTGCTGCGTCAGGCCAAGCAACATCATCTGAGGGTCAAGCAGTTCCGCGAACGGGAGGCCGGCAGGCATCAGTTCCGGCTTCACCACCACCGCCAGCATGGCGAGGTCGGGGCTTTGCTGCATCAAGCCTAGCAGAAGCATCTGCTCATCGAATAGGCCAGATAGGTCGGTAAAGAACAGTCCGGTGACGTCGCGCCCCCCGATGGGGTCATTGGCGGCGTACTGATAGGGGCTGACTGTCCTGGGGTCGCCGACGGTTGGCCACAGCGGGTCGCGGCTCAGGAACCTTCCCGTTTCGGCGTCGTAGTAGCGAGCGCGCATCTGGTACAGACTACTACCGCTGCCCTCCTGCCGCACGCCATACTGCCCCACGAAGGTAAAGGGCTGAGAGCTCGTCCCCTGGTGGACCAGTTGCCTGCCGAAGGGGGTGTAGGCGTAGGCGTCGGTCACCGACCCGCTCTGGTTCGTCAGGGCCAGCGTAGAGCCGGTCCGGTCGAAATGGAAGAAGTACACACTGTTGCCGCTGGCGGCGTCGATCATGTAGAGTTGGCGCCCGTCCGGGGTCCACACGTAGTGACGCAGGAACTGCCCCGTCCCTTCGTCTTGCTCCGCTACGACTGGCCTCAGCCCGAGCGCGGCATTGTAGTGGTAGCGGGTTGTCGCGCCACCCAGGCTCCGGGTTCTCACGTCCCCCAGGCCATTGTAAGTCAGCGTCGTGCTATCGACCTGGGTCAATCGCGAGGCCCCGTCCCACGCGTAGGCGTGCCCGGGCGAGGATACGAGCCGGCCACGCGAATCGTAGCTGTGGCCGGCGCTGCTTATCTGTCCCGCCGCATCGTAGGTGTAAGTGGCAGTGCCGGTCGTCAGCGCAGCGGCAGGGTCCGCCGGAGCGGACATGTCCAACTGAGTCACCTGCCCGGCGGCATCCAGGGTGTATTGCAGGTCCAGGAAACTGCCTTCCTGGATACGCGTCAGCCTGGCGGCGTTGTCCCAGGTGAGGGTCCCGTTCACTCCGTTGGACCGCGAGATGGTGGTCAGACGAAAGTCGGCGTCGTACGCGAAGTCGACCTGAGCGCCGGTAAGACTGTCCGCCACTCGCGTCAGCAGACCGGTCGCGGCGTCGTAGGTATAGGTGACCGCAAAAGCGCCGTTATCGTAGGTGGCCGTCTTGAGCCTGCCGGCGTCGTCGTAAGTGGCTCCGAAGCCCTTGCCGGCGTCGGCGCTGCCGATCACCCGCCCCTCGACGTCTCGACTGAGCGCAATGCCACTTGCGCCAACCAGCCTGTTCAGCGCGTCGTAGGTGTATTGAAGATTGGTGCCGCCCGAGTAGCCGATGCCCGTGAGATTGCCCGCGTCGTCGTATGTGCGCGTGAGATTCTCTCCGTCCGGGAAGGTTGTCTGGCTCGGCCACCCGCGACTGTCGTAGCTGTGTTGCCAGACGCGTCCCAGCGGGTCTGCTTGCGACTGCACCCGACCCATCGGGCTGTATGTGAAGGTCCACTGCTGCCCGTTGGCGTCGACGATCGTCGCAAGCGCCCCGAGACCGTTGCGCTGGTACGCGGCCGCGCCCACAACCGGCATAGCGGCGCTGGTCAGCAACCCGCGCGCATCGTAGGTGTAGTCGGACCGCCGGCTCAAAGCGTCCTCGAAGCTGGTGAGCCGGCCTACGGCGTCCCGAGATAGCGTGGTGGTCTGGCTCAGCGGGTTGGTGATCCCTATCAAAGAACCGACCGCGTTGGCAGCGTAACTCTCTCTGTGTGCCAGCGGCGTGGTTCGAGATCTTACCCTTCCCTCGTCGTCGTGGCCAGCGTACCATGTGCTCGCGCCCCTCGTCACGCCGGTCAGCCGGCTCGCCAGATCGTAGCCAAGAACGGTGGCCGTGCCGACCGGGTCTGTGACAGAGGAAACGCGGCCCACACTGTCGTAGGCTGTGTTGCTCGTCTTGTTCAAACGGTCGGTGACCCGGATCCGCCGGCCCAGGGCATCGTAGTCGTAGCGGACGACCTGGCCCGCCGGGTCCGTGGTCTGAACGAGGTAGCCATTGCCGTTGTACGCCAGCGTCGTGGTGCGACCGTTCCCGTCGGTCACGCTGGTGATGCGGTCGTTCAGATCGTAGCCTATCTGATTGCCTTTCCCATCGGGCCGAGTGATGGCCGTGACACGCCCGAAGCCATCGTAGGTGTATGTAGTTACGCCGGTGCCGGAGTCGGTGCTCGATGCCAGGGTGCCATCGGCGTTGTACGTGTAAGACCTGACACCGCCCGTGGGGTTGGTCTCCGTTGCCAACAGGCCCTGCGAGTTGTAAGTGCGGGTGTAGGTCTGGCCAGCCACTATGTACTGGGTTACGTGGTGCTTGCTGTCATACTGGTAGCGCGTGATGTTGCCCGCCGCGTCCTGGATGGCGGTGGGCCGCTGCTGGAGGTCATAGGTGATCACGGTGGTGTTGCCGAGCGCATTGGTCAGGCGCGTCAGATTGTGGCTGCCATCGTAGGTGAACGTGCTGGCGTTCCCGATGCGATCGGTCGCCGAAACGAGGTGCCCCTGCCCATCGTAGACGAGACGCGCCGTCTTCCCGAGCGCGTCTCGCTGGCTCGCCAGGCGCCCGTAACCGTCGAATATGTAGGCTGTTCGACCACCCGCCGGGTCTTGCTCGACGTTTCTCCGGCCCGCGAAGTAGAAAGGCCAGACCTGGCCCACCCCGTCGGTCTGAGTGATAACCCGGCCTTCGCCATCGTAGACGTTGGTGACCAGCGTCTGCGCGAGAGGGGTCGTGAGCGTAACGAGACGGTGGGCCGTGTCGTAGCCATAGGACCAGGGGTTGTCTGCCGCATCGCGGTAGGTTGACAGGTTGTCCCCATCATACGCGTAGCGGACCGTCCGGCCCCCCTGGTCCGAGACCGAGGACATTAGATTGCCCGTGTAGGCTAGCGTAAGCGTGAGGCCCGCCTGGCTGGCGACGGTTTGCAGTTTGTCGCCACTGTAGGAGAAGATCAGGCTGTGGCCATCGGCGTCCGTCCAGCTTGTCGCCCTGCCCTGCGCGTCGAAGTTGAGGCGCCTGTCGAAGCGGCCCCGCCACGAATGGCCGCTCGCTTCCTGGACCAGCGCCCTGTTCACGCCGGGCGGCGGGCTATAGCTGCCGTCGGCCAGCTTGACGTACTCGAAAGACTTCGGTCCCGCGTTCACGGTGACTACGTTGTCGAGGATCTGATCCATAGCCCACTTGGTGGCCAGAGCGGTGGCAACCCAGCCCTGAATGTTGCGCTGGTTCTTCAACACGTCGAGGGCAACGTGGGCGTAGGCGATGAGGGAGGCGGCATCGGCGGGCTGGCGCAGGCCCAACCCTGGCCCGCCGTCGCTCCCAGGGTTAAGCGTGAGGTCGTAGTTGTGGGTCCAGCCGTAGCCCAAGGAACTCAGGTTGCGGTTGCGCCCGCTGTTGTAGCTGCGCCGGAAGTGGAGCCCCAGCGGCTCCGCACGCCCCATAGAGAGGTCCGTACGGTCGTAGACGTAGGCGCCCGTTGCCATATCGACCGGCTCCTCACTCCTCGGCGTGTTCAGCTCCCCTCTGGTATCCGGTGGCACGGTGCTCGTCTCGGTGTAGCTCACGACTCGATTCACGCCCAGGGAGTTCGTAATCGTGCCGTAGCCGCCCGCATAGCCCCCAGAGATAATCATGCCCATCGACCCGCTGTTGCCGCTCTGGTAGTCGTCGACGTATCCCACGCCCTGCCACTGGTTAAGGGTGATCGCCGCGTCCTTGGGCAGCACGACCTGGTGGCCGGCGTCGATGCTGGCTTGTATGGAGCTTAGCGTCGAGGCCGAGTAGTTCTCCAGCTCGGCCTGGACGCTGGTCCAGTTGCCGCCGTCGGCCAGGAAGGTCTTCTTGTTCCCGGCGTTGCTCAGTTGAAGCAGCTTGATCGTGGAAACCGACGGCCTGTCACTCCCCTGCAGTTGCTCCAACACGCCGTGCTCAAACGCGCTGGCCATCATCCCCTGCGCCCGAAAAGGCGACCACGTGTCCGCAGAGCCATCTCTGGAAGTAATGCTTACCACGCCCATCGGGATGTCGATGAAATAGCCTCTCTCCTGGCCCATCACGCCAAGCTGGTGGTGTCGTAGTGAAACCACATTGCCCACGCGGCTCACCAGCTCCCGGTACAGGCGGACTTCGTAGAGCCAGTTGAGGCCCATGATCCACAGCGCCTCGCCCAGGACGGGCTCGGACCCATCCGCCAGACCATCCGCCCTGTACCGCTTCAGCAGGCGGCTGCGCCTGGCAGCCAGATCGGACGAAACGCCGTTGAAGTCGTGGACGATGGCGTAGGATGACCCGCTCTGCAACTGCATGCTCCCCTGCTGCTCGGCGAACGTGCCACCGTTGGCGGCGTAGGGATGGTCTACTGTGGCGGTCATCGCATACTTTGTCCCGGTTACGGTGGCAGTGCCGGTGACGACCGGCGTGCCGTCCACCCGTAGTATGGGGAAGTTGTCGGCCTCCTGGTAGAACATGGAAACTCGCCGGGAGGCGATTTCGTAGGTCTTGAACGTTTGGTCGATGCCGGCGTGCTGCACCCGCAGGGTGTGGCGGTAGCCGTTCGGCACGCTAGCGTAGGTTGCCTGGTTGGACACGGCAAGCGCATAGGGCAGCGAAGTTGGGTAGCTCGAGATGTCTGTCCGGACGATGCTCCTCCCGCCGATGACCTCGCCTACGCTGGCGTTGGGCATCTGGTTCCTGATGTAGTTGACCAGGTTGTTGCTGTAGGTAGCCATAGTCGAGCGAACGTTGGCTTCGTTGGCATTTTGGACATACGAAGCGGTCACCGTGGCCCCGTCCATCGCATTTTGCAGGAACGTTGTCTGGCTGTATCCCGTGGCCGTGGCAAGGTCGATGCCGGCAACGTTCGTATACTCTTTCATGGCCGGATCGAAGGTGTAGGTCTGGCCGCCGACCACCGCTTCGGCCCATGCGCGGGTGATTTGTAACCCGCCTGCGGCGCCAACCACCGGGACGCCACCGTTGGCGAACACGTTGGCCACGACGTTGATGTCGTCGTCGACCCCGACCCAGTTGGCCAGCCGACTGACGCCATAGGTCACGTCGCCCACCACGTAATTGGCGGTATAGCCAGCGGCGCGCATCAGAGCGATGAAAAGAGACGTTTGATCCCAGTCGTTGCCGCGCCCGGCGAGCAGCGTCCCTGTGGCGCCGTTCACTGAGCCGAATGTGGGCACATAGTCGACGAAGTTGTGCACGTAGTCGAAGATTGTCCTGGGATCGTTCTGCAGCGCGCGAGCCAGGGACTGAATCTCGGTCGTGGCCTCTTCTTCGGAGCTGGGGAGCCCAGCGGCAGTCGCCTGGACACCGTGATCGCTGAGGGCGGTGGGCTGGCTTTGGAGGAGCCGCCTGGCCTCGCGAGGGGACACCGGATTCCCCTCGGCTATATGCCAGCCCGGCCCGGCCACGCCCGGCTGGCTCGGGTAGCGGGGAAGGGGATCGTCCGCACGCGCGGGTTGGGGCAGCGGCTGTGAGCCCACCAATAGCAAAGCGGCGAGCAGTGGGCAAAGCACTCTCATAAGGATCCGACTACCGCTGGTGTTCCACCGCATCAAAGCCCCTCCTTTCGTGCCAAGCAGGACATGCCTCGTAGAGCGCAAGCGCCTATTGGCTGCTAGTTTTGATCACCGGCAGGTAAATGCGCCACCCGGAAGCGTAGTTTGATACCTCGTTGGACCACGCGCAGGTCGCAAGCACGCCTCCTGCGGGATAGATGCAGGCCTGATTCAGAATGCGCGCTAGGGAGCCCACGGCGCTGGGGGCATCCGCGCGTACGCCATAGGTTATCGTGACCGGCACGCCGCCGCTGAGACTCACCGATCCGGTAATCGCGTTGGTGGTCGAGTCATAGATCACTCCAACCGGCGCGTTCAGAGAGCCGCTAATATAAGTGGTATATGTCGGCACCCGATCATAGAATCCCATTGCCTGGTCGCTCTGGACGACGACACTCACAGTGTAGGAAAGCACATCTCCAGGGGCCAGTGAGGCTCCCGGCGGGGCAGCGGCTTTCTGGACATATTGCGTCGGCTGCAGGCTCAATTTTGCCACGAAGACGTCGTTACAGGGATAGCTACCACAGGTTCCACCACCATAGGTTTGGTCGTAGGCCCCGCTCGTAGTGGGGAAGTTAGAGGAGTTGGTGCGCCCTGCCACGAAGACAGTCCCGACACCGGCAAGGGCAATGCCGCCAGCCGCATCGCGTTGTGTCCCTCCCAACTCGGTGCTGTAGAGCAGATCGGACGCTCCGTGGCCCAGCGGGCGCAGCCGGGCCACGAAGGCGTCGTAGAACCCGTTGAAAGATGCGTCGAAGGCGCCGGGGGTGGTGGGGAAACCCTGGCTCGACCAGGTGTCGCCGGTCACGTAGACGTCGCCGATTTCATCCACCGCGATGTCTCCGCCGTTCCAGTTCTCGAAGTAGTTGCCTCCCAGGAAGGTCGAGTAGACGAGATCGCCGGGCCCTTCGCCGGCCAGGTTGAGCTTGCTGACGAACGCGTCGCCAGGAGACCCGAAAGCTGTTGCGTTGCAGTTGCCATCGGTGCCACAGGACCGGTCGAAAGCGCCGGACGTGGTAGGGAAGTCAGAGGAGCCGGTGTGCCCTGTAACGTAGACCGACCCGGAGCCGTCCAACGCGATGCCGTAGCCCCTGTCCCATTCGCTCCCGCCCAGGTACGTAGAGTAAAGAAGATCGGCTGCGCCCTGCCCGCCTGGGTTCATCTTGAACACGAACGCGTCACGGTCCCCATCCGCGAGCGACCTGTCGAATGCGCCCGGGGTGGTAGGAAAGTCGCCCGCCGAATAGCCAACCACGTACACTGCTCCACTGGCATCTACGGCGATATCGTAGCCCCGCTCCTCGTATCCCGCTCCCACGTACGTGCCGTATAGCAGGTCGTTTGAACCGTTCCCCGCGGGCGAGAGCTTCGCCACGAAGACGTCGTCGTTCAGCCCAACGTCTACGTCGGCGAAAACGCGGTCGTAGGCGCCAGGCGTGGTGGGGAAATCGCCCGAGGTGGTCCAACCAGTGATGTATACATTGCCTTGCCCGTCCACGGCGATGCCCGTTCCCTCGTCGTTGCCGCCGAAAACGACGTCGCCAACAGTGGCGTGCGATCCCCCCAAGAATGTGCCGTAGTCAAGAGCGCCTGAGCCGGCGAGTCTGGCGAAGAAGGCATCTGAGCACGACACGGGTGGAGAGACCCCACTGCAGACGGAATCCCCGTTGAATGTCGTGTCGAAAGCATTGGCGGTCGTCGGGAAATCAGACGAGTAGGTATGGCCGGTGAGATAGACGCCGCCCTCACTGTCGACGGCTATGGCATTCCCTGATTCCGCTATGAGGGATGGCCAGCCAGCGTTCTGGTAGGTGCCTCCTAAGAAAGTGCTATAAACCAGGCTGCCATCAGGGCCAAGCTTGGTCACGAAGGCGTCGGCGCCGCCACCCAGTGTCGTATCCAGGCCCGGCGTCGTCGGGAAGCCGGATGACATCGTCCATCCCGTCACGTAAACCGCTCCGTCGCTGCCGACGGCAACGGCTCTGCCCTCGTCGTCGCCATCTGCGCCAAGATAGGTGCTCAGGACAAGGTCAGCGGCGCCGGCGACCCCGACATCTGTCGCCCGCTGGTTGGCCAGCGCAAGCGGCCGATAGGCCTGCGCCGGTGAGCGGCCAAGAACATCCCCGCCCCTGACGATTCCGCTCACGGTCCCCTGGTTCCGCTCAGCAACCGGGCCCCGCACTTCGTTGCCAGTTATCACCGGCGCGTCTGTCGGGCTTAATGGCTCGATGGTGCTGTGTTGGGTCCGAGCAGTTGCCGCTTGCAGCAGGGGTAAGCTGACATCGCCTATCGCGGTAGTCAGTCGAAGGTTGTTGCCATCTACAGCCAGCGCATCGGCGCCTTCCACCCGTAGGCGGACGCCGTGCAGCGCCTCTCGCATGCCTGGCACATCGGGGTCGCGTACCAACAGTCGCCAATTCCACCGCCCGCCTGCGTCGCCGATCTCGAGGTCGATGCCGGGGTAGAGATCCCTGTAGCGCACCCCGCTCCAGACTGGCGCTCCTGCTATCCACCCTTCCGGCGCATTGCCGATGTAGTAGTTCATCATCGTATCCGTTCGACCGAAGGCCTCTGCGGAGGCGCGGGAGTTCGCACCGAGGAAGGAAAGGTTGAGGTTGACGCGTTTCGACGCTCCCCGTTCTGACCTCGCGTGTCGGTCTGCCCCGGTCGTCAGTGGCCGATTGCCCCGCACTTGCGGGATTCCTTCGGCGTTCGACGCTGCCGATACCACGATCCACAGTCCGTCGTCGACGAGCCAAACAGGGCCGGGCATGCCACGGACCCGGAAGCGCGCTCCCGCCGGGAACTGGCCGACGTTTTGCTCAAACGCAAGCCCGAACGCCTGGATCGGCTGCGTCCCCAGGGTCTCAGACCCCTGTCCCGCACCAGGTGCCACCGAGGTTACCCCTGGGTAAGCCGAGGCTGGCTGCAGACTCAGGAATAGCGGCACCAGGGCGAATCCAATGAGTTGGAAGATGCCTCTGTTCATCGCCTTCCCCTCCCGTCGAGCCCCTTGATGGCCCCGAGGCAGCTTCTTCCTGGCTGCGAGCGAGGGCTGATGCCTATGCCCGTTTGCGCCTGGCTCGCCATTTCCTCAACTTTTGCCTACCGAAGTTTAGATCCTCGTATCAGGCCTTGGGTAGGGCTCGTTAGGATGCATTGTACACTAACCTTTGGTTCGTGTCGACTCCTGAACGCAGAGGCCCAATCAGAGAGGTCCGCCCGGGATCGACGGGCGCCAGCATCGCCGAGGTCGAGTAACCTGCCTACCATCCACCTGCACAGTCCCTGAAGACAACGGGCAATTTGAGCGGTAGCCACAGCCGACACGAGGTGTTGCCGGGGTGCCCGAGCGTTATCACCTGTAAATCACTGGCAGAAAGATTGAGGAGACGGTGCGCTCGGCGGCCAGGGCGAGTTCGCCCACCCGGCAGATGGGCAGCGCGACCCGGTTCTCGGCGGGATAGCGGACGTAGGTGGAGGCCGGCGCGCCCGTGGTCGCGGCGTCCACCCACTGGCCCCCGTTCCAGTGCAGCAGCACCAGCTCGTTCTCGTCCATGCCGAGGACGTCGGCGGCGTCGTAGTAGATGGTGGCGGTGACGGCGTCGTCGAACTGGAAGCCGGACATTACGGTGCCGGTGGGATAGGTCAGGGCCGCGAGGGCGAAGGTGTGGCCGGCCGAGCTCAGCCCGCTCGGCAGGGGATTGGACGGCGTCCTGAGCGCGGTGAACTCCAGGATAGTCGTGCTGGTCACCGAGTTGACCGTGGAGCTGATGGTAGTCGTCAACGCCCGGCTGTCCACGTGGGTCAGGGTCCTCCCACTGCCGGCGTACAGCTTTTCTTCCGTGCCGAGCTTCGGCTCGTAGCCGTAGGTGGCGCTGACGGCCGTGCCGGCGCTGGTACGCCCGCCAAACCAGATCACGCCGGGGCCCGGCACCGAGCTGGCCGGCCCAACCTGGACGGTGAGCGACGCGGAGGCGGGGAGGTTGGTGGTGAAGGCGGCGCTGCCGTAGGCCAGGGGTTGAGGCAGGTCCTCGCGCTGCACCCAGCGCTGCGTCGACGCGACGTATTCCCACGTGCTCTTGGAGTAGGCGCCGCCCGACTCGATGCCGCCCGCCAGCCAGGCTTTGTAGCCATCGGTGGCGAAGGTGGCCCCCTCGCGCGCGGGTGGCGGGTCGGTGATGGGGGTCCTCTCAGACCAGGAGTCGCCCCCCGTCCCAGTAGCTGAGCACGTGGGAGTAGGCGCCGACGATCAACTGGTCGCCGTGGTATCTTAATGCTCCGGCATTGCTAAAGGGAAACGTGCGTCCGGTCCCCGCTGCCAGTTGTCCGTCGTCAAACCGTAGAACCAGAGGTCCTTGAGGTCGTCGCCGTTGGCGTCCTTGCCCCCGACGATGTAGGTCTTGTCGCCGCTCTGCCAGGAGGTATGGTATGCACGGGGCGGCGGCGGGCTGTTGGCGGGCGCCACCGCGGCCCAGTCGTTGCCGTTCGGGTTCCAGATGTGCAAATCGTTCTTGGTGTGCCCTGTGGCGTTCTCGCCGCCGAAGAGCATCACGCGTCCGTCGAAAGTGTGACCATGCTCTGCCCGAAGCGGGCCTCGGGCGAATCCGGGCTTGCTATTTCAGTCTTCCGCATAGGACAGAGCAGCCGTGAGGGCCAGCGTGGCGAGCGCGCACAGGACGAGCAGCCATTTCGTGCGCCTGGCGAGAGCGCTGGCAAATGGGCTGGACGCGCGCAAGAGAAACGGGCGTGCAGTTAGCTTGGCCATATCCTCACCTCCACCGAAAACACCGGATCGACCTCTACGTCACGACGGGGCCAGCGCCGCGGCGGCCATAACGATCGTGACCACGGCGATCAGGCCGAACAGTCCAAACAGCCCAAAGTACAGCCTCACGGCCTCTGGCGGTCCAATGCGAATTCCCCGCCGTCGCATGACCAGGCGAACGGCGATGCCGCGCCCCACGAAGTACACGTAGCTGCCGCCGCCGACCAGGCCAAAGTAGGCCCACAGCGGGCTGTCGACGATGAGCAGCACGCCCGCCACGGGCATTGTCCAGATGATAAGCGCGTCCCAGATCGCCTCGCCGCGGGTGTCCGCGAAAAACGTCGAGTCCACGTCGGATTCCCGCTCGTTGAGCCCCCAGCGCTGGGCCAGTGCCGGCGCGAGAGCATTGACGACCTGTCCGAGCCAGCCAAGCAGCGATAAGACCGTGAGAAAGATCCCCCAGATCAGGTTCATCGGCGACCCATCAGGTGAAGCTCACCGCGCAAAGTAGATCGTGCCAAAGTGGAGCACAGTCCACGCAATGTAGGCCAGCCCCACCATTATACCAAACGGATATCCGATCAGCCAACCCATCAGGCCGTGAATAGGGCCTTTTCAAAGTCCCAGCGGTGCGAGAGGGCGGGGCTCGCGCGACTTTGAAATGGCCCTGGCTATGAAAGCTGCCCGATGGAATTCAGCATCCCTAGCTTGGGGACTCGGATTGGGGCACGACGCCGAACTGTTGCATCATCGCCATCTGGTCAAAGATCTCCCACCGCTCCACGATCTTCCCCTCGACGAAGCGCTCGATGTTGATCCCAGCCACTTCCACTCGCTTCCCGGTGGGGGCGATGCCATAAAGTCGCCCGTGTGAGTGCCGCGAAACGTGTAGCGAGTGACCACTTTGTCTCCCTCCGCGACCATGTCTTCGATAGTGATGTCGATGTCTGGGAAGGCGCTGAAGAACATGGCGTTCATTTGTTTGGGGGCCTCCGGGCCCGGTGGCGTCCCAGGTGGAAGGGAGTGGTCGATAGGGTCGGCGGAATTGCAGCGAGTGCTTGCCGACTGGGGACAGTCTACAGGTCTGGATGTGAGGATTCACCGTACCAAAGTACCAACGTGGCCGGTGAGAGGGTACTGTCTTTCGGACACCGCGGGCGGTCGGATATCGTCTAGACGGTGCAAAGCGCCCGGGCGCGGGCTACCGCCTGGGTGCGGGACTTAACGTCTAGTTTGCGCGGGATGCTCGTCAGGTGGGTAATGGCCCTGTTGCTGGCGCATGAGGTGACCAGGCGCTGGACCTCGACCTCACGGGATGTGAGGGTCTCTCCCGCTACTTAGGTTTTAGTGCGAAATGGGGCAATGCCCCGCCCCACCCCGGGCGGACAGAGGACGTCCGCCCCTATGCATATGTATTCCGCACCAAGAACTATTTAGTGCGAAATGGTCGCTCTCTCCTCGAGAGCTGCCCATTACCTGCCTTACGGGGCAAACTGCCCCTGGTCCTCCCCGGCTCCGCCTCACATCGCCTCCACTATCCCCTCAACCCGGCGTGGCCACCACTATCCTCCCCCGCCCACCAGACCTCGCGTTGCACGAGGAGCCCGGTAATGGACAGCCCGCGTAGAGAGAGCACAAATCGGTCAACGTGTTATGCCTCCCCGCACCGCGAACACCGCCGCCTGGGTGCGATCGCAGGCTCCCAGCTTGGCGATGATGCTTCGGACGTGCCTCTTGGCCGTCTCATCGGAAATCTGAAGGGTTTCCCCTATCAGCTTGTTGGTGTAGCCTTGCACCAGTAGATCGAGAACCTCACGCTCCCGTGGTGTCAGATGTCGCTCTCCCCCGTGCCCGGAGATGGCCGCTTTCTCCAGATCATCCTGGATGCTCAGATCTGTGCTGGAAACGGAGCTTAAAAAGCGGGACGCTGCCTCGCCCAGGCCGGCTTCCACCACCAGACCTCCGCTGTTAACAGCGCGAATGGCGTGTATCAACAGCTCCCGTGACACGCTCCTAAACAGATACCCGCGGCAGCCTGCCATTGCAAAATCCGCGATGAGAGCCTCATCGGCGCACGTGCCGAGCGCGATCACGGAGGTTTCTGGAAACTGCCTCCTGGCGCGGCTGACGAACTCCAGGCGATCCAGATCGTTCAATCCCAATGAAATCAGCACTATTCGCGGCTGGTTCTTGGTGGCCTCACCCAGGGCCTCCAAGCAATCGCTAGCCTCGCCAACCACCTCCAGGTCGCTCGCCGTCTCCAGCATCATCCGCAGCGCCTCCCTGAACGCTGGAAGGCTATCGACGAGCAGCACGCCTATGCGTTCCAATTTGAGCCCTCCCAAAACGTGTCGCGAGGGTTTAGTCCTCACCCGAATCTCTTCGGGCACTACAAAGCCAATCAAACAAATAGGGGAAGCCCGGCAGGATATCGCCCAACGCGTATGGCTCCGCCCACAAGACCGCCCCAACGTTCCCGTTTTTCGATTGTGTGCTGGGCCGATCGCGACTACGTTATGACCGCCCCTGCACCAAAACGTGCTGTCGTCACCCCCTGGCCAAATCCGCCGCCAACAATTACATCTTCCTGTACTAGTACCGCTAAATGGTTAGAATTCAGTTATAATACTACACCCTGGCTAGCCGTTGCGCAACCCCCAAATGGGTTAATTGGCTCGTTATGGTGGCACCAATCCAAGCTTGGCGGGCGCGCGTGAACCGGCCCGGCAAGGGCGCCCTGGCATACAATTTGCGGCAGCACAGCAAGGGAGGATTGTGTATGCCCACGAATCATTTGGAATTAGTGCCAGAGAACCTGAGCCACGCTTGCAACCCCAATGAACTGGAATTTGAGACCACCGACGAACTGGTGCCGCTTCTGGGCACCGCCGGCCAGAGGAGGGCCGTCAGCTCGATAGTCTTCGGCCTCGACATGGATGCCTACGGCTACAACATGTATGTTTCTGGGGCCGTGGGGACCGGCAGAAACACCACTGTAAAATCTTACGTGGAGACAGTGGCCAAGTCCGAGCCTGTCCCGCCCGATTGGTGCTACGTCTACAATTTCCTCGATCCGTACAGGCCGGCCACCATCAGCCTTCCGGCAGGGACGGGCACGCAACTGGCCAAGGATATGGACGAGGTGCTCGAGGCCAGCAAACGAGAGATACCCCGTGCTTTTGAGAGCGAGAACTACGAGAGGCGAAGAGACGAGGTACTCTCGGAACTGCACAAACAGAGGGAAGCACTCTCAGTCAATCTGCAGCAAGATGCTCAGAAGAAGGGTTTTGCCATCGAGGTGACCCCAATCGGCATCGTAACGATTCCGAATGTCGACGGCAAGCCCTTGAGCCGGGAGCAATTCGAGGCCCTACCCGAACCGTTGAAGGAGGAGTTACGGAAGAAGAGCGAGGAGCTACAGGAGGAGATCAGGCAGGACCTCGCCAAGTCACGAAAGCTGGAGAAGGATGCGGCGGAGAGAATACGGGAGCTGGACAAGGAGATAGCGCTCTTCGCAGTGGGGCATCTTTTGGAAGACCTGAGGGACAAGTATAAGCAGTTCCCCCGCGTCGAAGAGTACCTGCGCCATGTTCAGGATGATATTATCCACCATCTCGAGGACTTCCGAGCGGGTGAGAAAGAGGAAGCCGCCGCGATTCCAGGTCTGGATCACGGAGCGCGCGATGCCACGTTCGACCGATACAAGGTGAACGTGCTGGTGAACAACGCGGCTACTCAAGGTGCTCCCGTGGTGGTGGAACACAATCCCACCTACTACAATCTGTTCGGACGAATCGATTACCGGGCCCGGCTGGGCGCGATATTCACCGACTTCAACATGATCAAGGCCGGGGACATCCATCGGGCCAATGGCGGTTACCTGGTCCTCCAGGCGCGCGACCTGCTGCTGAGCTTCCTCTCGTGGGACACATTGAAGAGGACGCTGCGCGCCAGGGAGGCCAGAATAGAGAACATCGGCGAGCAGTTCAGCGTTTTTCCCTCGGCCACGCTGAAGCCCGAGCCTATTCCTATCGACGTCAAAGTCGTCGTCGTCGGCCACCCGATGATCTACTACCTGCTCTATCACCTTGACGAAGACTTCTCAAAGCTGTTCAAGGTAAAAGTGGATTTCGACAGCGAGATGGATCGGACCACGGACAACATCTACAACTACGGCGCGTTTGTCGCCGCAAGGTGTAAGGAAGCGGGTCTGAGGCCCTTCCACAAGAGCGGTGTAGCGCGCGTGGTGGACTACGGCTCACGGCTATTGGAGCATCAGAGCAAGCTATCGACCAAATTCGCCGAGATTGCCGACATCGTGACGGAGGCGAGCTACTGGGCGGAAAAGGACGACAGTGCCCAGGTTATGGCTCAGCACGTCGACCAGGCGGTCGAAAAAAAGGAGTATCGCTCCAACCTGGTCGAGGAGAAGATCCGCCAGCTTATCCGCGAAGGGACTATCTACATCGACGCGACGGGAGCCGTGCCGGGCCAGATCAACGGTCTTTCCGTCATCGACCTCGGCGACTACTACTTCGGACGACCCAACCGCATCACGGCGATGACGTCGGCAGGGGCAGCGGGCCTGATCAACATCGAGCGGGAGGCGCGGCTGAGCGGCCGCATCCACAACAAGGGGATGATGATCCTCGGCGGCTACCTGGCCGCCAAATTCGCCCAGGACAAGCCGCTCTCGCTATCGGCGACCATCACGTTTGAGCAAAGCTACGAAGAGGTCGAGGGCGACAGCGCATCGAGCACGGAGCTGTACTGCCTGCTTTCGAGTCTCTCCGATTTGCCCCTGAAACAGAACATCGCCGTGACGGGCTCGGTGAACCAAAAGGGCGAGATCCAGCCCATCGGCGGCGTCAACAAGAAAATCGAGGGCTTCTTCGCCGTCTGCAAGGAGAAGGGGCTGACGGGGGATCAAGGGGTGATTATTCCCGCGGCAAACGCCAAGAACCTGATGCTGCGCCAGGAAGTGGTGCAGGCGGTTCGCGATGGCTTGTTCCACATTTATGCCGTCAAGACCGTCGAAGAGGGGATCGAGCTTCTCACCGGAGTACCGGCCGGGGCGCTGAAGAAGGATGGGAGGTATCCCGAAGGGACGGTCTACTATCTGGTGGACAAGAGGCTGCGGGAATACGCACAGAGGCTGAAAGAATTCCAGAGGCGGCCCGCACCGGCGCCGGTGAAAGAGCTGAAGGAAGAGGAGGGAGGAATCGCCGCGTCGCATTAACCGCTTGACCTCCGAGCCAAAACATGTATAATTAACGCAGCGCTGTTAAGCCGTCTAGCCCTTTGCTGGGTTGGGTGGTTTAGGGCGAGTTGACAACTGAAAACTTGCTGTGGTTCGGAGGTGGGGGTGAGGCAAGGTCCACTACCTGCGGCTTCCTCGGGTTCGCCCCAGGAAGCTCGAAACGTGGCGAAGCGCCGGCTCGGCCGTCGGCTGGATTCGTCCGAGTCGCGCGAGGGGCAAGCCACGGTCAACCGCTCCCGCGTATTGACGCACTTCTTCATAGTAGTGGTCGTCGCGGGTGTCGTTTTCTTTTCAGGTTTCCTTATCGAGGACGTCGGCCCGGAGCGGCTCTGGGTGGAATCTACGTCTCTCGAATGGAAAGAGGTCGGCGGCGAGGCCGAGCTTGGCCTGCGGCCAGTCGAGCGGCTGGAGGCGACCACGGGCTTGGCGTCGCCGTCTGTGGCCCGCGTGGAAGTGGCGCAGGCGCGGCCCACGCCGGCATCGGAGCCCCCGCGCTCGACGCCAAGCGCGAGGTCCAACCGAACGGCGGACCAGCCGCGTCCGGCGCTGACCTCTCAAGAAGCGTTCATCAACGGCGCCGCGCCCGCGGCTCGGGAGTCGCAGAAGGAAACGCGGGTGCCGGCTTCGGTGACGATTGCGCAGGCGATTCTCGAATCGGACTGGGGCACCAGTCTGCTGACTCGGCTAGCGAAGAACTACTTCGGCATCAAGGCGCGTGAGCGACCCGGCCCGGCCGGCGTGGTCTGGATGGACACGTGGGAGGTCATCAGCGGGCGCAACATCACGGTAAAAGAGCCGTTCCGTGCCTACAACAGCATGCTCGAGTCGTTCGTCGACCACGGGCGGTTCTTTCTGGCCAATTCCAGATACGCCAAGGCCATAAGGAACGCGGCCGATGCCAAAGTGTTCGCCAAGCTGATCCACGACGCCGGCTACGCCACGGACCCCAACTATTGCACCAAGCTGATCGCCCTGATGGACAGGTTCAATCTGTACGCCCACGATTTGCCGTAGTAGCATTAGCCGTGCTGCTTCGCCCCTTGCCTTTCCTCGGCGGCATAGTATAATCTGTTTGCCAAACTCGTAGCTGGGCTTTGGTGCGAGAGAGCGATCCACCGCCCTACCACGGGCGTCCTTCCGTGGAAGGACGGCCCTCCGGATAGGCGCTATAACACGAGACCAGCTAGAAATAGATGCTATGGTGGTTGTCGGGGGTTATCATCATGGACTTCGCGTTGGGGCTGGTGGTGATGCTGCTGGGCTTCACGAGCGCCTTTTTTTCGGGGCTGCTCGGCATCGGCGGCGGTATCACCATGATCCCGCTACTGCTC
>JACQUC010000179.1 GCA_016210495.1 Chloroflexota bacterium | reverse complement strand
CCGTTAGTGTCCTCAAGAGGCTGGCGCAGCGGGGCGTCATCGAGCCCGACGACTGCGTCGTGGCCTACATCACCGGCAACGGGCTCAAGACGCAGGAGGCAGTCATAGACAAGATCAGCACGCCCTTCTTCGTTCAACCCAACATCGACTCGTTCGAGCAAAACGTGGTTGGCCAGAGCGGAGAAGTCGCCCGCGTGCTCTAAAATATTTGGGAGGGTATTCTAATGGGTGCAACTGTCAAAATCCCAACTCCATTGCGAAATCTAACTGGCGGCGCCAAAGAGGTGGTCGCGGAGGGTGCCACCGTCAGTGAGCTCATCGACGATCTCGAGCGACAGCATCCGGGGCTCAAGGATCGCCTCTGCGACGAGAGCGGCGACCTGCGGCGCTTCGTCAATGTCTACGTAGGCGGCGAAGACATCCGCTTCCTGGATGGCCTGGCTACTGCCATCCAGACTGGAAGCGACATCTCCATCGTCCCCGCCGTGGCCGGCGGATAAGCGTCTGCGGTTCACCTATTTTCGGGCTACTCGCCCGTCACCCTGGTCGCCCAGATCTTGGCGATCTCTTCCGCCGTGGCAACAACCCCGAAATGGGCGCGAATATTGTTCAGCGTGCCCTGATGCGCCTCGGCGCTGGAAGTCGAGCAAAGATCGTCGATCATAACAATGTAGAAGTCGTGCATAAAGCCTTCCCTGGCCGTGGTTTCCACGCACACGTTGGTCGCCCCGCCCGTCATCAAAAGCGTCTTGATGCCTCTCGCCTTCATCGCCATGTCGAGGTCCGTGTTGTGGAACGCGCTGTAGCGGTGCTTGGTGACGATCAGATCGCCCGGCTGGGGCTGCACCTCGTAGAACTTCGTGCCCCAGCTACCCTCCTCGCAGATAGGTATGTCGGGGCTGTGTCTGAACCGCCGCCGCTCCACCCACGCGTCCGTGTCGGTCCATGCGCTGTGCGTTGTCCGCACGAACACGATTGCTACCCCGTGCTCACGGGCCGTCCCAATGAACTCGATTAGTTTCGGCACCATCGCCTGCATTCCCGACCTATCCACTCCCCTCCGGCTCAGGCATCCATCACTGTGGCAGAAGTCGTTCTGAAGGTCCACCACGACCAGCGCCGTGTGCTTGGGATCGACTTTCCTCTCCAGTGGCAGCATAAGCTTCGACCTCCTTACTCGTGAATAAGCTAGCCGCCGCTGGGGCGGTGGCTCCTGCTACCATACCACGGCACCACCGCCCCGTCAACACACGTGGAGTGCGGCGGCTTGCCGCCGCCTTCGCGGACTTAGGGTTGACTGCGTGCGCCGGTTTGCGGAAACGTAGGGGCGTCCCGAGCCGGGATCCCGATTCCATCGGGAGACGTCCGCTGTCCGCCCCGGGGTCGGGAGGGGCTCACATATCCACAGCTTCGCGTCCACCAGCAAACCTCCACTGGTGTCACACCCTAATTTATTGTAGAATAATTCAAGGCCAGTACGGTTTGCCGCGTGTTAGGCCCGCTGAACATACGAACACGGAATCAACACCACGTCACCCATCTCCGTGTCTCTGTGTCTCCGTGGTGAGCCCCGACCCTCTGGCCTTCCAACAGCACTCTTCGGAGCTAGTTGATGCGGAATGGAATCGCCATCGGGTTGCTGGGCGTCGGCACGATCGGCTCCAGCGTTTTGCGAACAATAGTCGAGCACAAATCGTCGTTTATCGCCGACAAGATCGGCTGCCCTGTGCATATCAAGCGTGTCCTGGTGCGCGATCTGCAAAAGGAGCGCCGCGTCGAGTTGCCGCCGGGCTTGGCTACGACCGATGCCAGGGAGATACTCGACGATCCCGAGATCGACATCGTCGTCGAGCTCATGGGCGGTGAGACGCCCGCTCACGAGTACATTAGAGCAGCGGTTCTCAATCGCAAGCACGTCGTGACCGCCAACAAGGAAGTGATGTCCAAGCATGGCACCGAGCTACTGGAGTTGGCCTGGCAGCAGGATGTGGACATCTACTTCGAGGCCAGCGTCGGTGGTGGCATCCCCCTCATTGGCCCTCTCAAACAGGACCTTGCTGCCAACCAGATCCTTTCCATCAAGGCCATCATCAACGGCACGACGAACTACATTCTCACCCGCATGGCCGAGGAGAACGCCGATTTTGCCTCCGCTCTCCGGCAGGCGCAGGCGCTTGGCTACGCCGAGCCCGACCCCACCAACGACGTGGAGGGCATCGATGCCACTTACAAGCTCGCCATCCTGGCCACGCTCGCCTTTCGTATCCGGGTTCGGCCCGGCGACATCTTCCGCGCCGGCATAACTGCCCTCCATCCTCGGGACTTTCAGTTCGCCCGCGAGCTCGGCTATGCCATCAAGCTGCTGGCCATCGCCAAGCGTACTGATAACCAGGTCGAGGCGCGTGTCCATCCAACCCTGGTCCCCAACCGTTTCCTGCTGGCTCAAGTGAACGACGTGTATAACGCCGTCCACGTCGAAGGTGACCTCGTCGGCAAGGTGCTGTTCTATGGACAGGGCGCAGGTCCGGCGCCGACCTCAAGTGCCATCGTCGGCGACATCATCGACCTGGCTCACAATATCATCGCGGGCGTCAGCACCAGGATCAGGTTCAAGCCCGACATCACGCTGTCCCTGAAGCCAATGGACGGCGTGCTCACGCGGTACTACCTTAGAATGCAGGTGGCCGACCGCCCTGGCGTGCTGGCCCAGATCGCCCGGGTGCTTGGCGACAACGACATCAGCATCGCCTCGGTGATCCAGAAGGAAGTGGACGAGATCGCTCCCTACGCCGAGATCATAATAATGACCCATGCTGCACTCGAGAAGCACGTGCAGCAGGCCCGTGCCGAGCTCATCGTCCTGCCCGTCGTCAAGGAGATCGCCAACTTCATTCGCGTCGAGGATCATGACTAGCGAATTACTGGTTCAAATACCCGCCACCACGGCCAACCTGGGCCCCGGCTTCGACGCGCTAGGCCTCGCCCTCGAGCTCTTCAACACCGTCTCCGTCGAGCGGGCGGACGCGCTAAGCGTGGCTGTGGAGGGCGAGGGAGCGGGACACTTGCCTCTCAATGCCGGCAATCTCGTCTATCGCGCCATCGCCGCGTATTACAAGCTGATCGATGCCCAGCCACCGCCCCTGCGCGTGCGCTGTCGCAACTCGATACCCCTGGCCCGAGGGCTCGGCAGCAGCGCCGCGGCCATCGTCGGCGGTCTCGTGGCGGCCAATGCCCTCGAAGGGAATCCCTTGAGCGACCAGGCGTTGCTTGGCCTTGCCCATCGGCTGGAGGGGCATCCCGACAACGTCGCGGCGTCCCTCCACGGCGGCTTGACAGTGGCTTTGCTGAATGGCGAGGATGTCGTCTGTCTCAAAGTCCTGCCGCCCGCCAACCTGCACGCCGTGCTTTTTATCCCCGACTTCGCCATGTCCACCGAGGCGGCGCGTCGCGTCGTGCCTCGACAGATCAGTCGTGCCGACGCCGTCTTCAACATCGGTCGAGCCGCCGCCGTCGTCGCCTCCCTCGCCACCGGCCAGTCCCAGTACCTATCCCTGGCCACCCAGGATCGGCTCCACCAGCCCTACCGCCAGACCATCTTCCCCGCCATGTCCGATCTCTTCGCCGCCGCCCTCGAAGCCGGCGCAGCCGGCGCGTTCCTGAGCGGTGCCGGTTCCACCATCTGCGCCCTGGCCGTCGACCGTGAAGCACAGATCGCCGAGGCCCTGGCCGCCACAGCCGCCCGGCTGCAGGTTCGCGGTCGCTCCCTGATCGCCAGCGTCTCCCAGACCGGCGCGCGGACTCTCTAATCTCACCCGTTTGCGCTCAACCGCTTCACGCTGGTCGAACAGGTCTCTGCGCCATTAACCTAACCTAAGCTGAGTTTGCCGTTCACACCCGCGTGCGTGAGATCTATCTCGTCCGATTCGTCCCATCCGTCCTGATACATCCGATTCACCCCCACCCACGTGGATAAGGTGCCCGACAATTCCCCCGTCATCCGTCTACCACGGCGCACTCAGCCCCCTCAGCTGCGGCCTCTCCAAACCCTTGTGCTGTATCAGCACCTTGAAGACCTCGCCCATACCACCGGGCATGAACAACTGCCTGGCCGCCAGCCGCCGGCGAATCGCCTCCGTCGATCCCGCGTCGCGTCCTGCCGCCGCTTTCTCGGCAATCCCCAGCGCCAGCAAGAACCTCATCTGGTTCGTGAAGCCCGTCGTGTCCAGGCCGAGCTCCTCACCCCAGCGCATCAGCACCGAGAAGTTCACGTGCGCCGTCAGGTCCTGTCGGCCGATGGCTTCGTAGGCGTTGGTCACAACCTGGTGGTGCCGGTACCCGACCAGCGTCCCCTTGGGAAAGCGCGGGCCGTAGAGCTCCTCTGCCTCGTAGCCGTAGTCGATTGTCAGCACGAACCCCCGTCGCAAGGCCTCCGCCACTTCCCTCAGCCAACTCAGAGCCGCCAGACCCACTTCGGCCTCCTGCTCCTCCGCCAGCCTCACCCCAAGCCGATCGAGATAGGCGACGATCTCCGGCGTCGCAGGTTCGTCCAGCACCTCCACCAGCCTATCCCCGTCTGCCGCAACGTATATCTCCCGCAACCCCTCGCCGCCAGGTCGACTCCCGACTCTCGACTCTCGACTCGCGCAATGCCTCACCCTGTGCACTGGCAGCGCATCCACCAGCTCGTTTGACATAACGCAACCCACCATCCCCCTGGGAATACCCTGGGCCCACTCGACCTTGCCCGAGGGCAGCGCCAGAGCTGCCATTTGCTCTTGCTGTCTGGCGACAAGATGTCGGCTCGCCTCGACGATTACGTAGCGCACTGCCTCGAATAGCTCCGGCCAGAAAGGCCTGATCGTGGACATGATGTCGAACGCCAGAAAGCCTGTGCCTGCCCCGAACTCGGCAATCGTGAATCCATCCGGTCGTGCCATCACCTCCCACATCTCGTGCAGTTGTTCGGCAATCATCGCGCCGAAGATGGGGTGCACGCACGGGCTTGTGTAAAAATCACCCTCCTTGCCGATCTTTCGCTCCGGCGATGTGTAGTAGCCCAGTTCGGGATAGTACAGGGCCATGTCCATGTACTCGGCGAAAGTGATCCTTCCCTTCTCTGCAATGCGGTCCAGAACCACCCTCTTCAATTCAGCATTACATCCGCACGCCTTCATTAACCTCTCCGTGTCTCTCCGCAGTACCGGCCCGATACGGACTTGGGTACCCCGGACAATCCGTCGCGGACCGTGCCGCCGTGGTTCCCCTTATACACCCGCGCCTTTCCGTGCCTTCCGTGAATTCCGTGGTTCCGTCGCCCTGCCACCCGCGCGCCTCTCCATGTCTCCGTGGTGAACCGCCCCTTCCGGCGACAAAATGATAATCCATCGGCCGCAAAACTTCCAGGCGGGGTTGACATCTCGCCAAAATACGCTATCATTACCGTGCCCGGATGACACCGACGAAGGCAAAGGTGCAGCAACCAACCGTCGAGAAAGGAGATTTTTTCGTGTCGAGTATTTGCTCCTGGTGTGGCGCTATCACGACAGAGATGTCGGACCAAATCGAAATGCTCTGCGTCCAATGCGCAGAAAAGGCTAAGTCCAAGCCCGGACCTCATGTTGACACCACAAGGAGATGGCAGCCCTGGATGCCAGAAGCGCCCTATCCCAACCTCAACCGGGGAGACACAAGAAAGTAGTCCCCTCACCGGGTCAACACGGGACGATGTGCGGGCGCCCCCATCCTGGGCGCCCGCTTTCCTTCATAAGATAGTACTTTTGGACGATCTTCGGACGTTGTGCTACCACAAGCCCAATGCTATACTGGGGTAGGCCTTCACGCCAGACTGCTAACTGCGCCCCAACCTGAACGAAATGGGTTCCGACATAAATGCGCCGAAACTCTGACCACGGCGATGACATGGCTGCCAGGCTACCTTGGCAGGCTTATTTCCGTGATATCCTTGATAGCTTCGCCGACCGCGTGGTGGCGATCGACAGGGATTGCCGCATAGCGTTCGCCAACCGAGCCTTCTTGCGTCAAGAGCAGTTGGTCTCCCACGTTCGTGTTCGACATCACTGCTGCGATGTCCTGGAGATAAGCTCAGGCAACTGTCCTCCCCCTACCGACGACTGTCCCGTCCGCGCTGTGCTGGCGACCGGCCGGCCCCTCTGCACTCAGATTTCCCGCCACGATTCCCGTCTTGCCAAAACGGCACACCTGGAGATCAGCGCCTCGCCGCTCTTCAACCCACAGGGAGATGTGGACCAGGTCGTTCTGATGCTGAGGGAGATTGCTTACTCGGGTGAGGTGGAGGACCTGGTCTCTCGCCTTCGCGCCGCCGAGCGGCGCAAATCCACGCAGGCAGTCGCGCTAGCCAGAGTCGCCAAGACGATCGGTGCGACGCTTGACTCCGACAAAGTGCTGCGCGTTGTCGCCGAGGAGGCCGTAGCGCTGCTCCAGACAGATCGATGCTTGTTGCTCCTACTGAACGATGCCGGTCATAGTCTGTCGCCCGCCTCTTTTGCGGCCTCCAACCCGAACCTTCTGCCCGAAAGGAGCGACTTCTATATCAGCGTGGACGACGCGGTCTGGCGATTCGTGTTGACACAGCGCGAAGTGCTCGCCATCGACGCGCTTGCTTCGCAGGGCCTTGCCACGCAGCGCGCGTTCGAAGGCGACGAGGCTCGATCGGTGCTGGTGGCGCCTCTGGTGGCGGAAGACACGGCCTTGGGCATCCTGTACGTCGATCACGTGCGCTCGATCCATCATTGGACCGACGAGGAGAAGGCCCTGGCCGCCACACTTGCCGACCAGGCCGCCATTGCCATAAGAAACGCCCAGCTACACCAGGAGGTCAAAGACCTTGCCAACACCGATGGCCTTACCTCGCTTTACAACTACCGATACTTCTACCAGCGCCTGACCGAGGAGTTCGCCAGATCGCGCCGTTCCGGCCACCACCTGTCGCTCGTGTTCGTCGACGTCGATAACCTCAAAGGCATCAACGACAGCTTTGGCCATCTTGCAGGCGACGCGGTTCTTCGCGATTTGAGCCGGTTGATCAAGGACACCGTGCGAGCCAGTGATGTCGTCGCGCGCTATGGCGGCGACGAGTTCGCCCTCATCCTGCCCGACACCGACGTCGATCAGGCAGTCACCTTAGCGAGGCGGCTGGAGCGAAAGGTTGCTGCCAAGCTACTGTCCAAAGACGAAGTTCCGCTGCTCAGCGTTAGCGTCGGCATCGCTTCCCTGTCACCAGACACCTTCGATGAGGCGCACTTGGTGAGCGATGCCGATCGCGCGCTGTACCAGGCAAAGACACTGGGTAAGGGCAGGATCTGCGTCTTCCGCAACCAGGAGCCTTGTCCAACGTGAAAAGCACAATGGGGAGAACTTGCTCCCCATTGTGCTTGCTGTAGTGGCAGCCCGATGTTGCTTATTCGACCTTGCCGACCCCACTCATCACGTCGGCCAAGCTGTTGTAGGTTCGCTCCGGAATCTTCTGCAAGGTTTCCAGAACCTCTTCGGGAGCGTTCTGCCGTCGCGCATGACTGATCAGGTCATTCTTCGAGCAAGGGAAGTTGATCCCGCTAAGGAACTCTGCCACCCGCGCTGGGGAAGCTCCTCTGTACTCCTTCACGTTAGTAACCTCCTTTGAATTAACCACCTTGGCCTCATCCTCACGTTGGATGAGCCAAGGCACAAAGTCCGTCCGGACCTTCATCCCGTACCTCAACATTTGGCAAGTTTCGTGCCACCCCCGCCACCCTCAAACCGCGACCGTCGGCCCCATACCCCGAGCAACACTAACAGACGAGCCCAGGATTGGGGGCTTGACATTTTCAAAATAATCTCGTATGATACACACCGCCTACCTAACGGTTGGCGGATATGTCAGACCAGGGCTATTTAGTTTCTGGTGCATGCACGCGTAGGGGCGGACGTCTCTCTGTCCGCCCGGGGAGGGGCGGGGCGCCCCGGCCATTTTGCACCGAAAACTATCTAGAACCACAACTTTGACGGAAAGGAGGTGTGTCAGTGGCTAAGTCGGGTGGTGAGATGACCGTGAAAGAGGCCGGTAGGATGGGCGGTAACGCCGTCAAGCAAAAGTACGGCCACGAGTTCTACTCTCAGATTGGCAAGAAGGGCGGCGAGGCCGTATCCGAGGAGCGCGGCTCCGAGTTCTACTCCAAGATCGGCAAAAAAGGCGGCGAAACCGTCAAGGAGAGGCACGGGGCAGAGTTCTACGCCGAGATCGGCAAAAAGGGCGGCGAGGCCGTTAAGAGAAAACACGGTCCCGAGTATTATAGCACCATCGGCAAAAAAGGGGGACGGGCCGCTAAAAAACCCAAGTAGCGCTTCCCATACTCCAGTCGGGCTACCTGATGTGCGCTTTGATGTCACACGCCAGACATCAAAGCGCTTGTTTTTACCTCAGTCCTCTGTGGGGCCTTGATGTATCAAGGCCCCAGGGGCTCCCATCACGGGTAAGGCGTCATCGTCTGTGTCGGCGGCGCCGGCGTCATTGTCGGCGTGGGGGTTGCCGGTATAACGGGGGTCGGCGTCGCCGTGGCCGTTGGCCCCGCCGACTGTGGCGTCGGGGTGGGCGTAGGCGGCACGCCCGGCACTGTTGGCACGGTAGGCACCGTTGGCGTCGGCGTGGCTCCTGCTACGCTCGTCGCCGTCGGAACGGCCGCGGGGATGTATGTTACCAAGGCAGACGATGTGCTCACCGCAGCAAGACCGCTGCTCTGGAAGAACAGTGTGTAGGTGCCGGCAGGCCAACTGGCCTGCGTGATAGACACCTTGCCGGTGCTTACCTGGCTCTGCGCCGCTATCTCGCCTTGCACCACGTCACTCATCCCTGTCCCCAATCCATAGGGGGCGCCTCGCAATAGGAACATCTCCACTACGCCCGCTCCACTAACCTGCCATACGCTCGAGATCGCCCCGGCTCTGGCCTCGATCACGTAGTAGAAACCTTTCTGCTGGGACAGCAGCGGTACGGCCACGTTTACCGTTGCTGGGCCCGGCGTTGGCGTCGGTGTCGGCGTCGGGGTAGGAGTGCCGGTGCTTGTAGGTGCGGTGGTTGCCGTTGGCGTTGGAGTGCCCGACGCCGTCACGGCGCTCGTCGGCACAGCCGGGGGCGTCGGCTGCGAGGCCGGCGCAACCTGCGGCGGCAAGACCGTCGGCATCACTGCTGGCGGGGGGACTGACGGCGCCTGCGGCTTGGCCACAGGCGAAGCGCCTGTCGTTGGCGCGGGCTGAGCGCCGGGAGCTACTCCCCCGGGACGGGTCGGCGTCGGCACGGCCGGAAGGCCTGGTGGTCCGGTCGGAGAGACCGTGCCGCCTGGCGCGACAGTGGCGCCTGGTTGTGTGCTGCCAGAACTTGGTGCGACAGTAGCCATTGGTTGCGTGCTGCCGGGGCCTGCCACGGGCACTATCGGGCTGGGGCTTCCTGGCCCGGGATACGCCTCCGGCTTGGGCGTTGCCACTATGGGAGCTACCTGCGCCGGAGCAGGCGTCGACGCCGGCCCAGCGGGTTTTGGTGATTCGGCGGCTTTCGGCAGCCCCTTGGATGGCGCCACCGAGGTCGGCGAAGGTGCTAGCGAGAGGGCCTTGGGTGATAGCGGCGGCCTCGGCGGCGGCGTGGGAATCGTCATGGGGTATATCCAGGCTCCCGCAATTGTCACGACCAGCAGCGTCCCGACCACAATTAGCATTGGACGGGACGGTTCCCAACGAGAAAACGACTGCCAGACGCGCTCGCCCAGTGGCGATGCCTGGTCTGTCGACTCCCCTCTCAGCAGTTTCCGGATGCTGTCCAACAAGCCCATTTGACAACAATATTAACATAGTACGTATGGTGTCTGTCAACGAGCGACCGTTGTAGTGTTCCTTCGCACTCGGTCCACCAAAGCCCACCTGTCGATGTCTACGGTTGCGATCACCTCTGCCAGGCGGCCTGACGCGAGCACTTATGAACTTTAACAATTTAATCGGGAATCAACATGCTTACCACCGCTTGAATCGCTATCATATTGGCTTGGCACGAAACTAGCTAGTATCGTCGATGACAATCTTGAGAGAGGTGTCATCTATG
>JACQUC010000176.1 GCA_016210495.1 Chloroflexota bacterium | reverse complement strand
GGTCAAACTGTCACCCTGTCCGAAGGACTCCGGACTCCTTCGGAGAGCGGAGCGAAGGGTCTCGGCCCACATGCACCGAGATTCTTCGTCCGCCTGAGGCGGACTCAGAATGACAGCTCGTCGGCAACTCTGAACAGATACGGCGGCTGACAACGCTTGACAAAAGGAGGCGACGATGGTCACACTGAAGGAGAGGGTGGATCCCAAAAACACGGCCTTGCTGGTGGTAGATGTCCAGAACGACTTTTGCGCAAGCGACGGCGGCCTGGGCCGCAGGGTAGGAGACATGTCGCGGATACAGGCGATAATCCCCGATCTGCTGAACCTCATCGCCGCCGCCCGGGAGAACGGCGTAGCGGTCGTTTTCATTCGCACTACTCACGACGGTTGGACGAACTCGGATTCCTGGCTGGAGCGACGGAAGGACGTGAGCGTCGAAGAGGTTCCTATCTGCCAGGAGGGGAGCTGGGGGGCGGAGCTCTACAGGGTCGAGCCGGAGCCGGGCGACAAGGTCATCACCAAGCATCGCTACAGCGCCTTCTACGGCACCGATCTCGACGTCGTCCTGCGCGCGAAGGGGATCAAGAGCCTCTTGATGACCGGCGTGGCCACGAACGTCTGCGTGGAGACGACGGCCCGGGACGGCTTTATGCGCGACTACCGCATCGTCTTCGTGGACAACTGCTGCGGCACGGCGGCGGCCGAGGATCAACAGGCCACGCTGAGAAACATCCGAAACCACTTTGGCGTGGTGGTGACATCGCAAGAGGTCATCGAAGCCTGGGGGAAGTAGCCTACAGCACTTCCACGGCGATGCGCGAGCCTTCCGCCTTGCCTCGGCAGTCTTCCCGCAGGAAGTCCGCAAGGCCAATCTGGCGGCCGCCATCGGTGCAGATCAGGATGTCGCCCGAAGGGGCGATGGTAATCGTGCCCTCGATGCGGCGCGGCCCTTCGCACGCCTCCCCGCAGGCGGCCGATGGCCGCTCCTGCGTGATGCCGCGCAGTTGCACCCCGGGTCGCACGATGCTCGCGTCGATGAGATCGGCCAGTTGCTCGCTAACCTCCATAGCGAGGTCACCGTTCGCCACCTGGAGCCAGACCTTGACGTCGGTGATTGGCATCTATTGGCCTCCGATTTGGTGGGTACCTAGAAGAGACGTAAACATCATACTATACCGGAACGGGTGCGGGCAAATGGACCATAAGCTCGTCGAGGATATGCTGTAAGTACTCACGTGCCGACTGGGGCATATTCAACCTCGCGCAAAATGTGCGGGCCGATGTACGGGCTCAACGACTCCGTCGTGATCAGATCAACCTTGCGGCCAAACAGGTCTTCGAGAAAAAAGGCAAGCTGCATAAAACGGTCGAACGTCTTCTGATTCGGCTCGAACTCGACTAGAATGTCCACATCGCTTTGATGCCGAGCTTGGTTGCGCACAAAAGAGCCAAAGAGTCCGCAGCGGCGCACGCCCAGCCGCCGTAGCTCGGGCTGGTGTTCCTGCAAAAGGCTCAGGACCTCTTCTTTGGAATGAACTGCCATCGAACGCCTCGCACTTCGCTCTTGAGTTTCCTCGATTATAGCACGCAGGCGTGGGCGATGCCAGGGCAAGGCCTTTTCAGGGTGCGGAATACGTTTTCGCGGCAAGAGAGCAGGCGGAGAGACCAGTCTTCCTGCCCATTACGAACGGCCGCCTGACGCGGAAACGTGTTCCGCACCCGCCTTTTCAAAGCTCCAAGGTCAGACTCGCGTCAACGACGGCCCCCCCGCCGCAGGCCAAAGACCGATGCAGTCCAGTTAGCAGGGACGGGCCCTCACCCTAACCCTCTCCCAAAGGGAGAGGGAATCGGTAAGTCGTAGGCCATCAGTATTAGCAAAAAGGTGTAACTACTCAGCACCGTGCATCTACGCCATAGCTGGCGCGAATGGGGCACCGGCAATGGCTTGGCGGAGCGCGGCGAAGATCGGCACTCCCTGCTTGCGCATCGTCGAGATGTAGCC